>CAIKSH010000313.1 GCA_903830015.1 uncultured Solirubrobacterales bacterium
CGCGCCCGGCCGAGGAGCTGCGCGAGGACGTCCAGCTCTCCCTCTACGCGCTCGCCGCGCGCGAGGCGTGGGATGTCGAGTCAGAGCGCCAGAGCTACCACTACGTCCTGGACGACCAGAAGATCCCGCTGCCGGCCGCCGAGATAGACCGGGACTGGATCCGCGAGACGGTGATGGAGGTCGCCGGCGGCATCGCCGGCCAGGGCTTCGAGCCGACACCGAGCATCGCGGCCTGCTCGATCTGCGACTTCCGGATCGCCTGCCCGGCCGCCGAGCGCTAGCCGGCGTTCAGGACTCGTCGCCGCGCTGGTTGAGGAAGCGCTGGAAGTCGCGGGCGAGCGCGTCGGCGGAGGGGACCTCCTCCTCGGATTCCATCTCGGCCTCGGCGTCGGCCGCCTCCTCTAGGCGCTCGACGAAGCGGCGGACCTCGTCGTCGCCGGCCACCGCGCTGCTCACCCGGCGCTCGTAGTCGGCGGCCGCGGTCTCAAGCTCGCCGGCGTCGACGCTCACCCCGGCTACCGACTCCACCTTGCGCACCAGGGCCAGCGAGGCCTTGGGGTTCGGCGCCGCGGCGACGTAGTGGGGCACGCTGGCCCAGACGCTCACGGCCGGCATCCCGGCCTCCTCGAAGGCGCCGTGGAGCACGCCGGTGATACCGGTCGGCCCCTCGTAGGAGGGGGGCGTGACGCTGGTGCGCTCGGCGAGCGCCTCGTCGCTGGTGATGCCCACGAGCGGCACCGGACGGGTGTGGGCGACGTCGGCGAGCAGGGCGCCGAGCGAGATCACCATCTGGACGTCGAGCGCCTCGGCCAGGTCGATCACCGACTCGCAGAAGGTCCTCCAGTGCATCGAGGGCTCCGGGCCGGAGACGATCACCAGGTCGCGCGGGGCGCGGCGAACCCGGGCGGAGCTGATCTCCACCGTCGGCCAGGCCACCGAGCGGGCCTCCCCCTCGACCAGCGAGATCTGCGGGCGGGTGGCCTGGAAGTCGTAGAAGTCCTCGGGATCGAGGTGGGCAAAGCGGGTCGCCCCGGTGGCTCCGGCCACGAAGTTGGCCGCCGAGGTGGCCGCCTCGGCGGCGTCGTTCCAGCCCCCGAAGGCGCAGACCATCGCCGGCGCACGGAGCCGCTCGGGCCGGTGTTCCCAGATGATCGGTGGCATCACGGTCACCGTAGCCGATGGCCGCTCAGCGCGTGCCGGCTGGCCCGCCGCCGGCCTCGCGGGCTTCCCGCAGCTCGGTGATGCCGCCGCGAACCATCTGCCAGGCCACGTAAACCAGCAGCAGCGCGAAGCCGATCTCGACGATCCGCGGCGGCACCTCGTTCACCGCCACCACGCCGATCGCCGCGAACGGGATCGCCGCCACGCCGATCACCAGCCCGGCCCGGTGGTCGAGGTTGCCGTAGCGGTGCTGGCGCCAGGCGCCGACCAGGGAGACCGGGATGATGGCCAGAAGAGAGGTCGCCTCGGCGTCGACCTGGTTGTGGCCCAGGACGAGGACCATCGCCGGCACGAACAGGGCGCCGCCGCCGACCCCCAGCAGCCCGGCCAGGACGCCGGCCGCCAGGCCGATCGCCGCCGCGGCGGCGTAGTAGCCGGTACCCGGGTCGGCGACCGGGTTCCAGTCGGTGCCGACGACGAGGAGGATCGCGGTGGCGACCAGCATCAGGGCGAAGAGGAAGCGCACGACCGCCGCCGGGATGTGGTGCTGGAGCCAGACCCCGAACAGGACGCCGGCGACCGCCGGCACCCCGACCAGGACGCCATCCCAGAAGAGAACGTTTCCGTATACGGCCTCCTGGACGATCGCTCCCACCGTGGCCACCACGGCGATGGCCAGCAGCGAGGTTCCCGTGGCGGTGCGCTCTTCGAAGAGAAGCCAGAGAACCAGCAGCGGGACGATCACCACGCCCCCGCCGACCCCGAAAAGGCCGCTGAAGAGCCCGGCGGCAGCCCCGACCAGGGCGAGCTGGACGAGGCGGCCGCGGCTCATGGGGTCATACTAAGGACTCCGATGGCTGAGCCGATGACGCTCGAGGAGGCGGTGGCGCCGCTGGTTGCCGACCCGGCGCGGGCGGCGATCCTGCTCGACGTGGACGGAACGCTCGCCCCGATCGTGCGCGATCCGGAGGACGCCTCGGTCAGCGAGCTCTTCCGCCGGCTCATCGTCGACTGCACCGAGTCCTACGGGCTCGTGGGGTGCGTTAGCGGCCGCCAGGCCGCCGAGGCCCGGCGGATCGTCGGCATCGGCTCGATCCCCTACGCCGGCAACCACGGCCTCGAGCTCCTGGTCCGCGGCTCGAGCGAGGCGCGGGTCAACCCCGAGGCCGAGCGCTGGATGGCCCAGGTCCATGGCGTGATCGAGCGCCAGGACTCCGGCGAGCTCTACGACGCCGGCCTGCGGGTCGAGGACAAGGGCACGATCGTCGGCCTGCACTGGCGCGGCGCCGAGGACGAGGGCGCCGCGCGCGCCCTGGCCGAGCGGATCGCCGAGGAGGCCAGCGAGGAGGGTCTCCACCTGCACCGCGGCCGCAGCGTGATCGAGATCCGCCCGCCGGTGACCGCCGGCAAGGACGGCGCGGTCAAGGTGCTGCTCGAGGGCTCGGGGGCCGCCTGGGCCGTGTACGCCGGAGACGACCGCACCGACCTGGACGCCTTCACCGGCCTGCGCGAGCTGGTTTCCGCCGGCAAGCTGGAGGGGGCGGTCTGCGTGGCGGTCCGCTCCGACGAGGCCCCGCCCGAGCTGCTCGAGCGCGCCGACGTGGCGGTCGACGGCGAGGAGGGCGTCCGCGAGCTGCTCTCCGTCCTGGCCCGGTCCTGAGCGGTGCGGTTCGTCGACCTGCTCAAGGCGACCGTCCTGCTCAGCGCCGCCACGGCGACCGTCCTCGGGGTGATCACCGTCGTCCAGGCCAACGCCCTGGACGACACGGCGCTGGTCTTCTTCGCGGCCGGCTGGTGGCTGGTCTCGGTGCTGATCGGCGGCTGGCTCGGGCGCCACACGCGCCCCACGGCGGGGGTCGAGCGCTCGCTGCGCGAGGCGCGCACCGAGACCTCGCTGCCCGAGATGGGCACCGGCCGGCTGCTGCTCTCCCGGCTCTGGCCGCTCTTCCTGGCCGGCGGCATCGCGGCAATCGGCTCGATCTGGATCCCCCAGGTCGCCGCGGTGGCTACCGGCTTCGGGATCATCTGGGCGCTGGGCTGGCGCCGCCAGGACGAGGCGGTCACCGCGATCGAGCAGCGCGACGGGGTGCTCTTCTTCGTCGCGCGCAGCTCGGCCTTCGGCCCGGTCAAGCTCGTCCGCACGCCCGGCCTGCGCCGCGAGGGCGGCGCCGAGGCCCAGGGGACGCCGTGAGCGGCCCGCGGATCCTGCTCGTCTCGCTCGGCACCACCGCCGGCCTGCGCGCCTCCGACGAGGCGCTGGCCGGGATGCTCGGGGTCGCCGGCGCCCAGGTGGAGCTCGCCCGCGCCCGGCCGGGCCGGCAGATGCGCACGCTCGCCCTCACCGACCTGGCCCAGGCCCGGGCCGCGGCGCGCGCCGCGCGCGATGCCCTTAAGGCCGGCGAGCCCGACGCCGTCATCTACTCCACCACCACCGCCGCGCTGCTGGCCCCGGTGCCCGGCGCGATCCGGCTCGACACCACCGCCGCCGAGAACCGTCCCGGCCGCCACGGCCCCTGGCAGCGCCCGCTCGAGGCGCGCCGGCTGGCCCAGGCGCCGCTGCTGATTCCCACCGACGAGCACTCGCTCGACCCCTACCCGCAGCTGCGCCTGCGCAGCCTCGTCGTGCCGATCCCGGTCGAGCCATCGGGGCCGCCGGTGCCCCCCGCCGGGCGGGACATTGCCGCGATCACCTACGCCGCCGACCCGGGGAAGAAGGGGCTGGACCGCGTCCTGGAGGCCTGGGCGCTGGCCCGGCGCGAGGGCGAGACGCTGATGGTCTGCGGAATCGACCCGGCGCGGCTGGGGCCGCTGCCCGAGGGCGTCGAGGCGCCGGGGCTGCTGGACCCGGGCAGCTACCGGGCGCTGCTGCGCCGCTCGCGGCTCTTCGTAACCGCCCCGCGCCAGGAGGACCACGGCATCGCCCAGCTGGAGGCGCTCGCCGACGGCTGCCTGCTCGTGACCACCGAGGCTCCCGGGCCCTACCCGGCGCTGGGGATCGCGCGGCTACTTGATCCCCGGCTGGCCGGGCCGCAGCTGGAGGGCGCGATCCGCATCGGCCTCGACGACCCGTCCGACGGCTACGCCGAGCGGGCCGCCGTCGAACTCGAGCCCCACCGGACTGAAGCGGTGCAGCAGATCGTCTCCGGCGAGCTGCTCGCCCGGCTCACCGCGACCGGTCTGGCGTAGCCTGCCAGCGATGGCCTCCCTGCCCTGGCTGATCCTCCCGACCTTCAACGAGGCCGAGAACATCGAG
>CAIKSH010000314.1 GCA_903830015.1 uncultured Solirubrobacterales bacterium
ACCGTCGGCGTGCTCGGGGCCGTCTCGCGCCGCTACGCGCACCGGATCCCGTTCATCGTGAAGATCAACCACAACGAGCTGCTCACCTACCCGAACAAGTTCGACCAGATCATGTTCGCCTCGGTGCAGCGCGCCTGGGAGCTCGGAGCGGCCGGCGTCGGCGCGACGATCTACTTCGGCTCGGAGGAGTCGGGACGCCAGATCGTCGACGTGGCCGCCGCCTTCGAGGAGGCCCACCGCCTCGGGATGTTCACCGTGCTGTGGTGCTACCTGCGAAACAGCGCCTTCAAGGTCGACGGCACCGACTACCACGCCGCCGCCGACCTCACCGGCCAGGCCAACCACCTGGGCACGACGATCGAGGCCGACATCATCAAGCAGAAGCTGCCGGAGAACAACGGCGGCTACCTGGTCCTCAATACCGACGGCGTCTCCTACGGCAAGACCAGCGACCTGGTCTACGAGAAGCTCACCACCGACAACCCGATCGACCTCACGCGCTACCAGGTGGCCAACTGTTACATGGGCCGCGCCGGCCTGATCAACTCCGGCGGCGCCTCCTCGGGCGCGACCGACCTCGCCGAGGCGGTCAAGACCGCGGTCATCAACAAGCGGGCCGGCGGCATGGGCCTTATCTCCGGCCGCAAGGCCTTCCAGCGGCCGATGGACGAGGGGGTCGAGCTCCTCAACGCCATCCAGGACGTCTACCTCTCCAGCGAAGTCACCATCGCCTGAGCCCCGACCCGTTGCGGGAGCGCAACGGGGGAGCGCACAACCCGGGCCCGGCGACGGGAAGCGGTCGGGGCGCCCGCTAGCGTCGCCGGCGATGCGAGCCGCCCCCGCCACCCTGGTCGCCGTGCTTGCCGCGGCTCTCGCCGGCTGCGGATCCGGCGGCGAGGCGCCGTTCACCGGCCGCGTCGAGCGCGTGGTGGACGGCGACACGATCATCGTCGAGGCTCCCGGCGGCCGCGAAAGGGTCCGCTACATCGGGATCGACACTCCGGAATCGGTCGCCCCCGACCGCCCGGTCGAATGCTTCGGCCCCGAGGCGAGCGCCGCCAACCGTCGCCTCGTGGAGGGCCGGGAAGTGAAGGTGGTCCCCGGCCCCGAGAGCCGCGACCGCTACGGCCGCCTGCTGGCCTACGTCTACACCGACGGCGGAAGACGGTTCGTCAACGGCGCCCTGGTGCGCTCCGGGGCGGCCGACACCCTCACCATCGAGCCCAACACCGACCGCGCCGGCGAACTGGCCGCGCTGCGCCGGCAGGCCCGTTCCGAGCGGGCCGGAATGTGGGGCAGCTGCCGCTAGGATCCGGCCCGATGGCCTCGCGCATGCGCCAGAGCCTTCGCGAGTTCGAGCAGCGCTTCCGCGAGGAGACCGCCGACGAGCGCGAACACCACGAGCACGCCTACCATCGGGCCGCGCAGCGCCTGCGCATCCGCAGGACCGAGCGGACCCACCGCCACGGGACGGTCCGCTTCTTCTTCCTCGTCCTGCTCCTCGTCGCCACGGCAGCGATCGTCGCCGTGGCGATGTTCGAGACCCTCTACATCGTGATGGGCTAGGCGGCGCCGGCCGCCCTCCCGCGGGGCTGCCCGCTACTCGCTCTCCTCGCTGGCCACCGGCTCCGGGGACCCGGGCGCCGACCCGGTCACCTCCTCGCGGAACACCGGCACCTCACGGGGCGCCTTGATCCCGAGGCGAACCTTCTCACCGGAGATCGAGAGGATGGTGACCTCGATCTCGTCACCGATCATGATGGTCTGGTTGGTCTTGCGCGTGAGGACGAGCATGGGGCCTTTCGAACGGGCGGGGAAGACGGGCGGGGCGCCGACGCTACCGAGCCGGCGCCGGGATTGCCAGCCGCCCGGGCCGGCGCCCGGCGCCGGGCGCCGGCCGGGGAGCCTTCGCTAGGCTCCCCGGCCATGGCCCGAAAGTCCCTCAAGCCCCAGCTGAACCAGATCCGGATGTGGGTCCGCCAGGGGCGGACCGACGCCTGGATCGCCCACCAGCTCGAGGTCCCCGTCGCCCAGGTCGAAGGCTTCAAGAAGGAGTTCGACCTCGACGAGGAGGCCGGCGCCGAC
>CAIKSH010000315.1 GCA_903830015.1 uncultured Solirubrobacterales bacterium
CGACTTGACCATCAGCGCGGCGCCGTCATCGGTGGGCACGTACTGGACCCTCCAGAGCGGCTTGCCCTCGTCGATCGGCGTGGTCATCCACTCGGTGAGCAGCACGTCGAGCCCGTGACGGTCGACCGGGCCGTCGGTATCGGCCTCGACCACGTGGTAGTCGAGGTCAAAGTCCTGCGTGTCGGCCCACACGGGAAGCCCGGAGGCGCCTTCGGGCAGGTAGGGGAACTGCCGGAAGCGCGGCGAGCGCCCCACGCGCTCGGCGACCAGCTCGCGGACCTCCTCGTAGGAGGGGGCGGTGCCGTCGGCCCGGGGCCCCAGGCGGCAGAGGCCGATCACCAGGTGCCGGATACCGCCGCCGAGCATCGCGGCGTCGGCCGGACCGAGGCGCTCGAGCTTGGCTTCGTCACTCATCGCCCGTGAATCTACAGCGCCCCCGGCCTGCGCTGCCGGCCCGTAGACTCCCTCGTTCCCAATGAGCGTGGAGTCCCAGAAGCGCGCGCTGCTCGCGGCGAGCCCGCTGTTCGCCCGGCTGCCGGATGACGCGCTGGCGCTGATCGAGCCCCGGCTCGAGCCGTACCCGGTGGAGTCCGGGGACTGGCTCATGCGCAAGGGCGACCCCGGCGACGCCCTCTACATCGTCGATACAGGGCGCCTTGAGGTGGTGCTGGGCGAGCACGACGGCGTCGAGCCCGAGGACGACGAGGAGGTTCGCGTCCTGCGCGTGCTCGGCCGCGGGGCCACAGTCGGCGAGCTGGCGCTGGTTACCGGCGACCCGCGCTCGGCCTCGGTCCGGGCCACCCGCGACAGCTCGCTCTATCGCCTCTCCTACGAGGACTTCCACGCCCTCCTGAGTGACAGCCCCGCCTTCGGCCACGCCCTGGTGAAGGTGCTGGGCCGCCAGCTCCAGGCCAGCGGCGGCTTCCCGGGGGACGTTCCCAGCCCCAAGACCACCGCCTTCATCCCGCTCCAGAAGGAGGTCAACCTCGAGCTCCTGGCCGAGGTGGTGCGCCGGGCATTCGGCCCGCTGGAGGACGTAGCCGTCCTCGACCAGCACACCGCCGAGCAGGGGTCGCCCGAAGGCTGGGGCCACATGCTCGACGCCCTCGAGCAGGAACACCACCGGGTGCTGCTCGTCTCGCAGAGCACCGACACCCCATGGCGGAGGTTCTGTGTGAGGCAGGCCGACCGTCTGGTCTGCGTGACCCGGCCGGAGATGCCACCGCACGACCGGCCGATGCCCCGGCTGCGGGGCTGCGACCTGGTCTTCGTGGGTCCCGATCACCCGGCCGAGATCGCCGACGCCTGGATCGACCGGCTCCGGCCGCGGGCGCGCCACCGGGTGTGGACGACGCAGCAGTCGGTGAACGTCCCGGATGTCCAGCGCGCCGCGCGGCGCCTGGCGGGCCGGGCGCTGGGCCTGGTTCTCGGCGGCGGTGGGGCGCGGGGGTACGCCCACCTGGGCGTCCTGGAGGTCCTGGAGGAGAACGGAATCCCGGTCGATCGGGTCGGTGGGACGAGCATGGGGGGAATCGTCGCTTCGCTCTACGCGTACGGGCTCAATGCCGAGCAGCGCCGCCGCGCCGCAGCGGCCATCTTCGCCCCGCGTGTTCGCCACCGCTACCAGATCCCGCCGCGCAGCGCCCTGGCCCGGACCGAGGGCGCCGAGGAGGTGATGGACCGGGTCTTCGGCGACGCGATGATCGAGACGCTCCCTACCGACCTCTTCACCGTCGCCGCGGACATGGTGGAGGCCGAGATGGTCGTCCAGCGGCGGGGCCGGGTGGCGGATGCGGCGCTGTCAACGGCCCGAATTCCCGCGATCCTGCCTCCGGGGCGCGATGACGGACGCCTGCTTGTCGACGGAGGGCTCATTCGCAACCTTCCCGTCGGCGTGATGGCCGACATGAACGAAGGGCCGGTGGTGGCGATCGACGTCGGCGGACGCTTCGAGCCCGAGGTCGAGGACGACGGCCTGCCAGAGCTCCCGGGCGTGGGGGAGACCCTGATGCGCTCGGTGCTGCTGGCCTCGGCGGCAATGAACGAGTCGGTCATCGCCCGCGCCGACCTGGTGATCGAGCCCGAGGTCTCCGGCATAAAGATGCTCGCCTTCCAGGAGATCGACAGGGCGATCGAGGTCGGGCGCCGCGCCGCGGAGGAGAACCTCGACGCGATCAGGGAGCTTCTCGACTGACGAGCCGCAGCAGGAGCTCCGGAACCTCCTCGTTGGCCTCCGGGCCCTTCATGAAGAATGAGTCGGCACCGGCGTCCCGGGCCATGCCGAACAGCTCGTTGCCCCCGGAGGCCGACCACACGACCACCGGAGTATCGGCCAGTGCCGAGTCGGCGCGCACGGCCCGGACGAGCTCGAAGCCGTCCATCCCGGGCATCTCGAAGTCGGTGAGCACGGCGTCGATGCCCCCCTCCTGCAGGCGGGCGAGGGCCACGGCGCCGTCCGGAGCGGTCTCCACCAGGAAGCCGGCGGCCACCAGCAGCCGCCGGCCGCGCTCCAGCTGGGTCTCCGAGTCGTCGACGAGGAGGATGCGGGGCGGCGGGGGCAGCTCGGCGACCAGGGCGCGGGCGTCGACGACCCTCAGCACCTCGCCGTCGGGAAGGATCGCCGCGGAGCGGATCATCTCGACCTCGGGCAGCGGAGCGGGAAGCGGCATCGTGTTGAGGCGCAGCACCGAGCGCACCCGTTCCACCGGCAGCGCGATCCGGCGATGCTCGTGGGCGACGACGATGGCGAAGTCCGGCTCCCCGTGGCCGTCCGGGGCCAGGGCGGCCATCGTCTCCTCGCCGGCCAGCGGGACGCGGCGGCTGGCCACCTGGAGGTCCTCGGCGCCGTCGCCCTCCAGGCGCAGGATCCGGTCGGCGTCGGAGAGGACGATCCCCAGAGGGTGGCCGCCGAGCTCGGCGACGATGCAGTCGGTGGCGGCGATGGCCAGCGGCGCATTGAGGATCACCGTGGTGCCCGAGCCAGGGACGCTGCGGATGTCGACGCTGCCCTGCAGGGCGGCAAGGCCCTCGAAGACGGCGTCGAGCCCCACGCCGCGGCCGGAGATCTCGCTGACCGAGTCGCGGGTGCTGAAGGCCGGCCGCAGCACGAAGCGGATCACCTCGTCGTACTCCATCTGCGCGGCCTCGGCGGCGTCCACGAGTCCGGCTTCCACCGCCTTGGCCTTTACCGCCTCACCGTCGATCCCGGCGCCGTCGTCGGCGATCTCGATGGCCAGCTGCGAGCCGGCCGAGCGGGCGCTGACCGAGAGCGTGCCGGTCTCCGGCTTGCCGGCTGCGGCCCGCATGGCCGGCGGTTCGATCCCGTGGTCGACCGCGTTGCGTACGAGGTGAACGAGCGCCGGCCGGATCACCTCCAGCACGGCGCGGTCAACGTCGATCTCGCCGCCGGAGACCTTCAGCTCGACGTCGCGCCCAAGCTCGCGCGCGAGGTCGCGGACGGCGCGGGGGAGGGGGTCGAAGGCGAGAGAGAGGGGAACGGTTCGCGCCTGGTTTACGTCGTCGGAAAGCTCTCGGGCAGCACGCTGGAGCCGGCTCAGCGGGCCCTGGGTGACCTCGCGAATCGCCCCCGCCCGGGCGTCGTGCTCGTGGGCGGCCAGGTCGGCCGCCGCGGCCTCCTCGGTAATCACGCCGGTGGCGTGCTCCACGCTCACGCGGGCGGTCTCCAGTTCGCGCACGGCGGCCACCAGGCGGTCGAGCTTGGCCACCGAGACGCGGACGGTGGCGCTCTGGGCCGACCGGTCGGCCGCCGGCGCGGCGACCGTGCCGGCAGGCGCCTCGGGTTC
>CAIKSH010000316.1 GCA_903830015.1 uncultured Solirubrobacterales bacterium
CGCCCCTGCCCTCAGGCCGCGAGCTTGCGGCAGATCTGGGCCAGCGAGCGCTTCTCGTCGTCGTCCAGGGCGGCGAAGGCCTCGCGAACCCGCTCGCTGTGGCGCGGGAACCGGCGGTCTACCAGGGCCGTTCCGTCGGGGGTGATGGTCACCAGCACGGCGCGCCGGTCGGCCTTCGACCGGCGCCGGGCGACCAGCCCGCGGGAGACCAGCCGGTCGATCACCTCGGTGGCGTTGGCCTTCGAGGTCTGCATCCGGTGGCGCAGGGCGCGCAGCTCCAGCTCGCCGCCGGCGGTGGAGAGCAGGACGAGGACGAAGAAGCCGCTCGACTGCACGCGGGCGCCCTCCAGGTCTCGGGCGAGGCTGCGCCGCACGGTCGCCTCGGCGTGAAGCAGCGACTCGAGCGCGCGGTGGGCCAATGGGTCGCCGGGAACGAGCTCCATGGCCGCTAATGACACCCGGCGCGCCGGACAAACCCCGCAAATAGCGAAGAAGGGCCGGCTGTGTCAGAGTCAGCCCATGGGCGCCCTCGCCGAAGTCGACCTCAGCGGCCGCCTCAAGCGCAAGGAGTACGAGGCGGCGCTCAAGGCCCGCCAGCTGCGGCTCGCCCAGCTGCGGCTGGCCCTCGGCGGCAAGCTCGGGAGCGGTGGCCTGGGCCCGGCGCTGCTGGTTCTCTTCGAAGGCTGGGACGCCTCGGGCAAGGGCGGCGCGATCAAGCGGCTCGTCGAGCCGCTCGACGCCCGCCACGTGCGGGTCGTGCAGTACGCCGCCCCCACCCCGGACGAGAAGCGCCACTTCTACCTGCAGCGGTTCGTCGGCCAGCTTCCCGGCCATGGCGGCATGGCCGTCTTCGACCGCACCTGGTACGGCCGCGTGCTGGTGGAGCGGGTCGAGGGGCTGGCGAGCACCGACCAGTGGGAGCGCGCCTACGGCGAGATCGTCGACTTCGAGCGCTTCCTGCACCTCGAGGGCTGCATCATCGTCAAGTTCTGGCTCCACATCTCGCCGGCCGAGCAGCTGAAGCGCTTCCAGGAGCGCGAGACCGACCCGCTCAAGCAGTGGAAGCTGACCGAGGAGGACTGGCGCAACCGCGAGAAGTGGGACCAGTACGCCGCCGCGGTCGACGAGATGGTCGAGCGCACCAGCACCACCTGGGCCCCGTGGCACCTGATCGCCGGCGAGAACAAGCGCTTTGCCCGCGTGGCCGTCCTGGACGCCACGATCAGCGAGATCGAGCGGGGCTGCCAGTCGATGGGCTTCGAGCTGCCCCCGGCCTCCGATGTCCAGGTTTGAGCGCCTCGCCCCCGCCCTGCTGCTGGCCGCGCTGGCCGTAGCGGGCTGCGGGAACTCGCAGCCCGAAGGGCTCGGCGCCGGCTGCGCCGACCGCGAGCAGCTCTCCGCCGCGCTGGAGAAGGCCCCGGGCACCGTGGCCCTGGAGGGCGGCACGTCGATCTCCGGCTGCGTCAACTCGGCCCGCAGCGACGCCGACCTGATGACCCTCGGCTACGCGATCACCGCCACCGCCGACCGGCTGGCCGAGGAGGCCCGCGGCGGCGACCGGGCGGCGGCTCTCCAGCTCGGCTTCCTGGTCGGCGCCGCCGACCGCGGGGCGAGCACCTCGCAGGGGATCCAGAGCGAGCTCGCCTACCGGCTGGAGAGCTCGGCCCGCCGGATCGAGGGCGCCGGCCCGCAGGCCCGTGCCGCCTTCGAGGAGGGTCGCCGGGCCGGGCAGAGCCAGGGATGAAGCTCCGGCTCTACCACCACGCCGACGGCGCGCGGGTCGCCTACCGCGAGCAGGGCACCGGCCAGCCGCTGATCCTCTGGCACTCCGAGCTGCTCAGCCACCGCGAGCTGGTGCCGCTGGTCGCCGAGCTCGAGCACCGCTACCGCGTGGTGCTGCCCGACCTGCCGCTCCACGGCGACTCGGAGGACCGCCCGGCCCACCCCTACACGCGCCGCTGGCTGGCCGAGGTGGTGGCCGGATTCTGCCGCGACGTCGGCGGCGCCCGGCCGCTGGTCGGCGGCCACGGCCTGGGGGCCGAGGTCGTCCTCGAGGCGATCGCCTCCGGGCTCCTGCTCCCCGACAAGCTCGTGCTGATGGGTAACCGGCTCCACCGTCCCGGCTCGCGCGAGGCCGACTGGAACGCCTGGCTGGTCGCCGCCCGGGCCGGCGCGGTCCCCGGCGCCGACCGCGTCCTGATGCGCGCCGCCCGGATCGCCCTGCGCCCCCAGCGCGGCGTACAGCTCAGCGCCCGCGGCAACCCCGAGGCCGCCGACGTTGTCCGCCACGCACTGGCCGACGTGGGCGGCAACGCCAACCTCGCCCGCTCGTGGGCGGCCTTCGCCCGCGACCGCCCAACCGCGCCGCGCCGCGAGCTGCTCGACGCCTACGGCCAGATGGAGATGCCGGTGCTGCTGCTGTGGGCCGACGAGGACCCGCGCCACCCGGTGGTCGGAGCCGAGGAGGCGCTCGACCTGCTCCCCGACGGCCAGCTGCGGATCGTGCCCCGCACCGGCTACCTGATGGCCTGGGACGACCCGGTCGCCGTGGCCCGCGAGATCTCGGCCTTCTGCGGCTGAACCGGGGGCGCCCCGCGGCCGGGCAGCCGTCACCGGCGCGGCCACCGGCGTAGCATCGGCCGGGCAAACGTCCAAGGAGAACCATGGCCAAGAAGCGCCTCTACGGCGGCGAGACCGCCAAGGCCGTAGACAACTTCCCCGTATCCGGCGAGCGCGTGCCGCTCCCGGTGATCCACTGGCTCGGCCGGATCAAGGGCGCCGCCGCCCGCGTCAACGGCGAGCTGAAGCTGATCCCCGCCGGCAAGGCGAAGAAGATCGCCCGCGCCGCCGACGAGGTCGCCGCCGGC
>CAIKSH010000317.1 GCA_903830015.1 uncultured Solirubrobacterales bacterium
CCTCGAGGGTGGTGATGTCGAGGCGCCCCTCGCCGACCACCACGGCCCGGGCCTCGCGCATCCGGCGGTCGGCCCCGAGCGCGTCGAGCACGAAGCCGGCGCCGCCGGTCAGCTCGGCGCCGAAGGCGGCCCACAGCCCGCCGGCCAGGCCTCCGGCCGCGCCGGTCATCGGCTCGCCGGTCGGGTCCCTGGGCAGCGACCGGGCCTGCTCTTCAAGCCGCGCGGTCAGCCGCTCCACGCAGGCCTCGTCGGCGCCCTTCTGGGGCCCGAAGACGATGGCGGCGCGCTCGAACGGGGTCTGGGCGTCGCAGCAGACGGTCAGCTTCGCGCCGCCCAGCCCGCCGCCGGCCTCGATCGCCTCGATCGCGCCGGCGCCGCCGTCGGTGGTGGCGCTGCCGCCCACGGCGACGATCACCTTCGAGGCGCCGGCGCGGGTCGCGGCGAGGATCAGCTCCCCGGCCCCGTACGAGCTGGCCGCCTCCGGGTCGCGGTCGGCCTCGTCGATCAGCGGCAGTCCGATCGCCTGCGCGGTCTCGACGACGGCGGTGCCCGGGGCACCCACGTCGAGGGCGATCTTCGCCTTGAGGGGGCGCATCAGCGCGTCGTGGACCTCGACCTCGACCTGATCGCCGCCGAGGGCGTCGACGAGGATCTCCATCGTCCCCTCGCCGCCGTCGGCCAGCGGCATGGCGTCGACCGCGATCTCCTGGTCCTCGAGGCCGCGCGCGACCGCGCCGGCCACCTCGCGGGAGGTCAGGGTGCCCTTGAAGGAGTCCGGCGCCACGAGCACCGGCCGACGGTCGGCGGCCATGACGCCAGCCTAATGGCGGCCCAAGCCCCGGGCCGCGAGGCCCTCAGTCCTTGCGGGGCGCGACCGTCCCGCCGCGCAGCCGGCGCAGGATGGCGTCGGAGAGCCGCGGGTCCAGGTTGTGCAGGTGCTGGAGCAGGCGGACGCTCGGCGGGTACCAGAGCGACCTGCGGTCCTCCTCGACGGCCTCGATGATCGCCGCGGCCAGGTCGGAGGGGTCCTTGGCACCTCCGGGCCGGTACCAGTCGGGCATCCGGTGCTGCTCGTGGTCGTGCAGCGAGGTCGTGATCTCGCCCGGGTAGACGGTGGTCAGCGAGACCCCGGTGCCGCTGAGCTCGTGGCGCAGGGCCTCGGCGAACATCCGCTGGGCCGCCTTGGTGCCGCCGTAGACGGCGGCCCAGGGACAGGAGCGCAGCGCGGCGCCGGAGCTGATGATCACCACCTGGCCGCGGGCCCGGTCGAGCAGGTAGGGAGGCCGTAGTGGACGGTCCTCAGCGTGCCGTGCCAGTTGACCTCGCTCATCTGGAGGATCTCCTCCATCCCCTGCTCGCGGAACGGGCCGTAGTGGGTGATCCCGGCGTTGGCGACCAGCAGCTCGATCCCGCCGGCCTGGGCGACGAAGCTCTCGAGCGCCTCTCGGACCGACTCGTCCGAGGTCACGTCGCACTCGACGACCACGTGCTCGCCGGGCAGCGAGGCGGCCAGCTCCTCGAGCTCGGCGGTCGAGCGGGCGGCCAGGCCGACGGTCACTCCGCGTTCGGCCAGGGCGCGGGCGAGGGCGGCGCCGATGCCGCGCGAGGCACCGGTCACGAAGGCGCGCATTCCCGGCTCGATCTTCACCGGCCGACCCTACCTTCCGCTCTCAGGAGATCTCGCGGTAGGCCTCGCCGAGCCGGCGCACGCCCTCGGTGATCTCGTCGGTGGTGACGCCCGAGTAGGCCAGCCGGAAGGTGTTGCCCGGCCCGTCGATCAGGAAGTCGTCGCCGTTGACGAAGA
>CAIKSH010000318.1 GCA_903830015.1 uncultured Solirubrobacterales bacterium
AGGCCGACTCGACGGCCATCGGCGTGGCCGCTCTGGCCGCCGTGGGCTCCGGGCTGCTGGGCTCGGTGGAAGAGATCGGCGCGCTCGTCCAGGTCGGCGAACCGGTCCAGCCGGCCCTGGACGCATCGGCCCGCGAGGCCGAGCGCGAGCGGCGCCGGGCCTTCACCGAGGCCGCCGCCGACCTGGTTCGATAGGTGGCGCGCAGCGCCCCATCGAGGAGTAAGGTCCGCCGTCATGATCAATAAACGCCGTCTTCTCCCGTTCCTCGTCGTCACCATCGCCTCGCTCGGGCCGCTGGCCGCCGCCGGCCACGCCGCCCCCCGGGGCACGGTCACCGTGTCGACCGTCTCGGTGGGTTCCCCGGGCAATCCGGCGATCTCAATCGTTCCCTTCACCGACGCCGCCTACACCTCGTGCAGCCAGGTTCCTTCGGGCACCAAGCCCCCATGCCAGTCGATCGGCGCGGTCAAGTACCCGTACGAGATCGGCGAGCTGGAAGTGACCGTCGGCCAGTGGATCACCTTCCTCAACACGGTCGACCCCAAGGGCCGCAACCCCTACCGGCTCTACGACGGATACGTCGATCCCCGGGCGTGGCCGCAGTACGGGCAGGTGGCCCTGGTGACCAAGGCGGCGAGCGGCAAGCACTACCGCGCCGGATCGCCCGAGTGGCTCGACAAGCCCTACGGCTTTGCCGACTTCCCGGCTGCGGCGCGGTTCGCCAACTCCCTCTACAACGGCACCGTGCTCTCCAAGGCCTCCGGAACGGCCAACGGCTTCTCGGTCACCACCTACAAGGTGCGCCTGTCACCCCGATCGAGCACCGGCATGTACGACCTCAAGAACCCGAGCGCCAAGCGCGACCGCAAGTCCGGCTTCGTCATCCCCAGCCAGAACGAATGGGTCAAGGCCGCCTACTACGACCGGTCAACCACCTCCTACTGGAAGTACCCGACCAACCCGGGGACCTTCGGGAACGCACCGGACTACAACGCCGCCACCGCGGTCGAGCCGCTGGCCACCCAGCTGGACTACACCACCGGGGACGTAACCAACGCCAATGGCTCGCCACTGGCCTCACTGATCGACGCGAACGGCAGCTACCCGAAGTGGTGCCCGAAGGCCGCCCAGACCTCGCCCACCACCTGCTCGACCGAGAACCCGTTCGGGCTCTCTGCCACCGCCTACCAGGATGTCTACAAGGCCGGGCTGAGCACCGTCGGCCAGGCCCTCGTGCGCTCCCCCTGGGGCACCCTCGACCAGGGAGGCAACGCCGTCGAGTGGACCGACACGATCACCGCACCGCCGGCCGGCGTGCAGGGCAAGCGGGTCTGGCGCCGGCTCCACGGCGGCGTCTCCAACTCGACCTCCTACCAGCTCTGGCCGTCGGCCGTGGGGCTTCAGCCCCAGGACAACACGTTCTACGACCACGTCTATCCGTGGCTGGGCTTCCGCATCGGCGTGATCGGCTCCCTCTCCAAGGGGGACTGACGGGCGGGGCGCCGGGCGCCCACGCGATAAAGTCTGGTCCAGTGCGGCTGTAGCTCAGTTGGCTAGAGCGTCTGCTTGCCATGCAGAAGGTCGAGGGTTCGAGTCCCTTCAGCCGCTTCCCCGAACGCCGCGCCTGCGCGTAGCCTCACGGCGTGGATATCCTGACCGTGTTCCTGCTGGCGACCTTCACGGCGCTGGCCACCGGCCTGGGCGCCCTGCCGGTCAGCTGGATCGGCCCGGAAAGGGTCCGCCGCTACGAGCCGTTCCTGCTCGGGGTGACCGCCGGCGTGATGACCGCCGCCTCGATCGGGCTCCTCATCGACCCGATCCGGGAGAACAAGGTCGTCCCGATGCTCGTCGGGATGGTCCTGGGGGCGGCATTCCTCTTTCTCGCCCAGAACCGCCTGGAGCAGCGCAAGGCCAGCGAGGACCCGGAGGTCGGGCGTCACATCACCCGTTCGATTCTCGTCTTCGCCGTGCTCTTCGTCCACAGCCTCCCGGAGGGGTTTGCCCTGGGCTCGGCCTGGGCCTCCACCACGGCCGGGATCGGGCTCTTCGTCTTCATCGCCATCTCGCTCCAGAACGTGCCGGAGGGGACCGCGACGGCGATTCCGATGGCCCAGGCCGGCTACTCGAAGGCGCGCCAGTTCTGGGCCGCGGTCGGCACGAGCGCGCCCCAGCCGGTCGGAGCGGTGCTGGCCTTCGTGCTGGTGGAGGAGATAAACGCGCTGCTGCCCTGGTCGCTGGGCTTCGCCGCCGGCGCGATGTTCGCGCTGGTCGCCGCCGACCTGCTGCCCGAGGCCTACGGCGAAGGCCGGGGCCGGATGGCCAGCGGCGGCCTGGTCAGCGCCCTGGTCGCCATGGGCCTGCTGGCCCTGCTGCTCGCCGCGGTCGCCTGACTCAGGCGGCGTCGAGCGTCTCGTTGACGATCGCGTCGGCCTCGGCGTTCTGCTCGCGGCGGACCGGGGTGAGCGACCAGTCGTCGAAGCGGGAGAGCTCGGCTGTCGCCTCGGCGTGGAGCGGCTTCATGTCGGCGTGCTTGACCTTGTAGCGGCCGTTGACCTGGTGGGCTATCAGCTCGGAGTCGTTGAAGATCTCGACCTCGGTGGCGCCCAGCTCCCGGGCCCGGGCGATGCCGAGCAGCAGCCCGCGGTACTCGGCGACGTTGTTGGTCGCCTCGCCGATCAGCTCACCGACGCGGTCGAGGACCTCTCCCCCCTCTCCGGTGACGATCGCGCCGGCCGCCGCGGGACCCGGGTTTCCCCGCGAGCCACCGTCGACGTGAACGGTGACCCTCACTGGGCCTGGATCGCCGTGTGCAGGAGGCCGTTCTCGTCGCAGACCGCGTTGGGCCGACGCTCGGCCTCGCTCAGGTCGGCCAGCTCGGGGCCCTGGGCCACGAGCCGCGGCCCGGTGACCTCGTTGGCGAGGTCGATCTCGTACCGGTACCAGGAGAGCTCCCACGCGATCACGACGCTGACGATGCTCCCCTCGCTCTCGGACGGCAGCACGCTCACCAGCGGTGCGCCCAGTGTGCGGGAGAGGCCGGCGATCGTCCTGGGCTGGACGCTCCCGTTGAAGATCTCGATCGCCCGGACGCCCTTCATGTCGGCGTTGGTCGGGATGGCGTGCACGCCGCGCTCTTCGCGATAGGGCGAAGGCGCAGACGGAAGCTCGAACTCCGAGGTCACCGGGTCGGGTGCCGGCCCGCTCACCGGCTCGAACGGGTCGGGCTGCTCGGCGGCGACCGGCTGGTCGAGCAGCGGCTCGGCCTCTTCGGGGACGAGCAGCTCGGGCTCCTGCTTGGGCCGGCGGCCCAGCAGACGTGAGCCCAGCGAGCGCCGGCCCTCCCGGCGGGCCCACCCGACCCGGCCGCGCGCCGGCGCCGAATCGGATCCTTCGCGGATCCAGCCCATCTCCACCGCACGCGGAACGCAGAGCTCGCAGACGACCTCCCGGCTGCCGGAATGCAGGAAGGTGTCGCTGCGCTCCCCGGGCAGGAGCCGCCGCGCGCAGATCGCACAGCTCTCCGTGCTCCCGGTGGTCTTGATCTGAACCGCCGTCACGGCGGATCAAGTTAGCGCGCCGCGCTCAGGCCCGCGGGTGGCTCTGTTCGTAGGCCCGGCGCAGCCGCGCGGACTCGACGCGGGTGTAGATCTGGGTGCTCGAGAGCTGCTCGTGGCCCAGCAGCTCCTGGATGGCGCGCAGGTCGGCGCCGCCGTCGAGCAGGTGGGTGGCGAACGAGTGGCGCAGCTGGTGGGGATGGACGCGGCCGGGAACCGAGGCGGCCCGGGCCCAGATCCGCAGGCGCCGGCGCACGTCGGCGCTCTGCAGCCGCCGGCCGGACTTGGAAAGGAAGAGCGCCTCTTCCTCGCCGGGCGCGGCCAGGGCGCGCCGGCCGCGTTCCAGGTAGGCCGTGAGGGCCCGGCGGGCCGGCTCCCCGAACGGCACGACCCGGGTCTTGGAGCCCTTGCCTTCCACGCGCAGCTCCTCGGAGTCGAAGTCGACCGAACCGGTGTCGAGCGAGACGATCTCCTCGGCCCGCAGGCCGCAGGCGTAGGCGAGCTCGAAGAGGGCCCGGTCGCGCAGCTCGAGCGGCGTCGAAGCCGGGATCCGGTCGAGCATCGCCGCCAGCTCGTCGGCCGGCAGCACCTCCGGCAGGCGCGAGGGCCGCTTGGGGGCCGGCACCAGCTCCGCCGGGTTCTGCTCGACCAGGCCGTGCTCGCGCAGAGTGCGAAAGCAGGCGCGCAGCGAGGCCAGCTTGCGGGCGACGGTCGAGGGCGCCAGCCCGCGCTCGCCGCACTCGGAGACGAAGAGGCGGATGTCGCGGGCCGTGGTCTGCTCCGGCTCCACGCCGGCGGCCCGGGCCCAGCCGGCGAACGCCTCGAGGTCGCTGGCATAGGCGCGGCGGGTGGGCTCGGCCGAACCGCGGCGCTTCAGGTCGGCGTCGACCAGCTCCAGCGCCGAGCGCCACTGCGGGGTCAGCCGCTGCTCCTTATCCTCGGTCGTGGTGGGTTCTTTCTTCATCGACACTCAGTCCGGCCAGGTGGCCACCGGCACCGGCCTGGTGGAGGCCGGCCTCTGCGATGCGGGCGGGGAGCCGGACCGCCCCTGGCACCGGATCAACGCCCCCGATGACGCCTCGACGATGTGGTACGCGGTCCTGCGCCGCCCGGAGCGCGGGATTTATCTGGGCACGCTCGTCTTTCGCCACGGCGACCACCATGCCTCCCTACTGGAGAAGGGCTGGGAGGAGATTCCCGTCGCGGAGATACTCGGCGGCGCCGGCGATCAGCCGATGTAGACCGGCGTGCCGACTTCGACGCGGTCGAAGAGGTCGATCACGTCGCCCTCCGACATCCGCACGCAGCCGTGCGAGGCGGCGCTCCCCAGGGAGCCGATATCCGAGGTCCCGTGGATGCCGGCCCCGTTGGCGATGCCCATCCAGCGGGCCTTGAGCGGGTTATCGGGCCCGGGCGGGATCGACTTGCCGGCCAGGTCGCCGGCCCACTCGCTGTTGGGCACGTTCCAGGTGGGGTTGACCTGTTTGTCCTGGATCGCGTAGAGGCCGGACGGGGTGTCGTAGCCGGCTGCGCCAAGGGCCACCGTGTAGGTCTTCACCGGCTTGAGGTTCTTGTAGAGGGTGAGCTGGAAGGAGCCGCGACTGACCATGATCAGCATCGGGTACTTCTCGGAGAGCTCGCCGGTGGTGACCTTCGGCTCCACCTTGCGGGTCCTTACCTTCAGGTCGTGCGGGGCGCCCGGCGTGCTGAGCGCGGCGCGGACCTGGCGGCGCAGCGTCTTGCCCTTCACGCTGCGCCCAGACCGCGAGGCGACCGGCTCGGGGGAGCCGCTGCCGAAGTCCAGGGAGGCGTCCCGGGCCGGAACCTCGACGCCCTTGGCC
>CAIKSH010000319.1 GCA_903830015.1 uncultured Solirubrobacterales bacterium
CCCCCCTGGTACGCCGCCCAGAAGGGGCGGCTGGGGGCCGCGGGCGACGCCAAGACCACGGCGCTGCGTCGCATGATGCTCGATTACGGCCAGCAGTTCTGGGGGAACCGCTGGGGCACGCTTTACGATGGCCTCGCCGGGAACCCGCTCGCCGCCATGCCCTCCCTGCATTTCGCCACCTCCGTGATGTCCGCCCGGGTGCTTTCCGAGGTTGGCCCCGTCGAGGGAGCGATCGGGTGGGCCTACGCGGGGACGCTCGGCTTCGCCCTGGTCTACCTGGGCGAGCACTACGTCATCGACCTGATCGCCGGCTACGGGCTGGCCGAGGGAATCCGCCGGGCCGCCCCGCGCGTGGCTCCCCTGGCGGCCGCATTCTCCAGTGCCCTTCAGGGGCTCGAACGCCGGGCCCAGGCCTGAGTGGTGGGCGAGCCGCCCCCCAGCGCGTCGGCGGACGAGATCGAGGAGGAGCTCGAGGAGGAAGGAGGCGAGATCCTCGGCGGGCGGCTGGATCGCAAGCACCTCATCTGGGGCGCGATCTTCGTCGTCGTCGTCGTGGTTTTCCTCTACGTCGGGCTGCCTCGGCTGGCTGGCCTGGACGACACGTGGGACCGCATCCAGAGCGGCTCGCCGGCCTGGCTGGCTGCCTGCCTGCTCTTCGAGGTCATCTCCTTCGGCGGCTACGTCTGGCTCTTCCGGGGAGTATTCGTCCGCGGCAGTGACCGGATCGGGTGGGCGGCCAGCTACCAGATAACCATGGCCGGCCTGCTGGCCACGCGGCTCTTCTCGGCCGCCGGGGCGGGGGGTGCCGCGCTGACGATCTGGGCGCTGCGGCGCTCCGGAATGCGAACACGCACGGTGGCCACCCGCATGGTCGCCCAGTACGTGATCCTTTACGGCATCTACATGGTCTCGGTCATCGTCTGCGGCCTGGGCCTCTACTTCGGGATCTTCCCGGGGGGCGGTGACTTTGCCATCACGATGGTCCCCGCAATTATCGGCGCGATCCTGATCGGCGGGGCGCTGGCCATGTCGCTCATCCCCGACCAGATCGACCGTCGGGTCGCACGCTGGATGAAGGGCTCCGGCCGCAGCGCCCGGATTGCCACCCGCCTGGCCGCCCTTCCCGACGCGGTCGCCGCCGGGGTAAGGGAGGCGATCACCATCGTCCGGGAGCGCGACGGCGCGGTGCTCGGCGCGGCCATCTGGTGGTACTTCGACATCTTCACCCTCTGGGCCGCCTTCCACGCCTTCGGTGATGCGCCGCCCTTCTCGGTGATCGTCATGGCCTACTTCATCGGCATGGTGGCCAACCTGCTGCCGCTCCCGGGTGGGATCGGCGGGGTCGACGGTGGGCTGATCGGCGCCTTCATCGCCCTCGGGGTCGAGGGCAGCCTGGCCATCGTCGCCGTGCTGACCTACCGCGCCTTCGCCTTCTGGCTGCCGACGATCCCCGGGGTGATCGCCTACTTCCAGCTGCGCCGCACGGTGGCCCGGTGGCGGGACGAAGGGCGCGACCGGCCGCAGGTCGGCGAGGCGCCGGTGGCCGCGAAGGCTACGCTACGCTATACAAAGTAAAGTGAACGTGAAAAGGTGACGCAGATGGACGAAGTCGAGAAGGTAATCATCGTTGGCAGCGGGCCGGCCGGCTACACGGCCGCCCTCTACACCTCGCGGGCCGAGCTCTCGCCGCTGGTCGCCGAGGGTTTCGCCTGGGGCGGCCTGCTCCAGCAGACCACCGAGGTAGAGAACTACCCGGGCTTCCCCGACGGCATCGACGGGCCGGCCCTGATGATGGCGATGCGCGAGCAGGCCGAGCGCTTCGGCAGCCGACTGGTGACCGACATGGCCACCCGGGTGGAGCTGGGGGACGAGACGGGGGGCGTCCACCGCGTCTGGATCGGCGAGGAGGAGCACCGGGCGCGCACGGTGATCCTGGCCATGGGGGCCGAGCACAAGAAGATCGGCGCTCCCGGCGAGGAGGAGCTCGCCGGCCGTGGGGTCTCCTACTGCGCCACCTGCGACGCCGCTTTCTTCAAGGACCTCGAGACGGTGATCGTCGGCGGAGGCGACTCGGCGATGGAGGAGGCGATCTTCCTGGCCAAGTTCGCCTCGAAGGTGACGATCATCCATCGCCGGGAGGAGTTCCGGGCCTCGAAGATCATGCTCGAGCGGGCCCGCGAGGTGGAGAACATCGAGTGGATGACGCCTTACACGGTCGAGGAATTCGTCGCCGGCGACTCAGGCGCCCTGGACGCGGTGCGGCTGCGAAACGTCGAGAGCGGCGAGGAGGAGACCCTCCCGGCCCGCGGGGCGTTCGTGGCCATCGGCCATGAGCCCCAGTCGCAGCTCGTCGAGGGGCA
>CAIKSH010000320.1 GCA_903830015.1 uncultured Solirubrobacterales bacterium
CCGACGATCGCCGCCAGCCGCTCACGCTCCTTCTCGCCCTCCGGGGTGATCGCGTAGAAGCGGCGCGAACGGCGCTCGGGATGCTCCCACTCACCGGTCACCATGCCCTGCTCCTCGAGCGAGCGCAGGAGCGGATACATCGTGTTGGGGTTGACGTCGATCAGCCCGCCCGAGGAGATTGAGACCCCCTCGATCAGGGCGTTGCCGTAGGACGGCCCGGAGACGAGCAGGTGGAGAACCAGCAGCGGCACGATCCCGGCCCGCCGCAGCTCGCCGGCCACGGGGTCGGCGGTACCCGGTCCACCGGGACCGGGAACGCCGGCTGCTTCGCGCGCGCTGTCCAGGGGGGCGGCGCGGGCAACGGCCTCCTCTGTGCTTCGACGGCTCACCGGCCGATTATCGCGCCCGCGGGCGCGAGCCGCTCAGCGGTCGAGCAGGTCGTCGAACGAGCGCTGCCCGGGGCTGACCGCCCGGCCGGCTTCGGCCCTCGGGCGCCCGGCGCTTTCCCAGTGCTCGATCACGTCGCCCGGCGCTGCCCGGCGACAGCTGACGCCGCGCTCGATCGGTTCCACCGCAAGCCCGCCGGTACCGGCGCCGCGGACGATGGCGTGAAAGACCCGGCCCCGGACCGAGAGGCGGACGATGTCGCCGGGCGCTATGCCGTCGAGCTGCATTGCGGCGCATCATCGCGCACCGGCGCCGGGACCGCCACCTGGGCGGCCCCGGCCTCCGGCTGCGACGGACGGCCGCTCAGGCGGTGGCTGCGGCGGGCTCTTCGATGTGGCGCGGCAGCAGCGTCTCGCGGGCGATCACGAGGCGCTGGATCTGCGAGGTGCCTTCGTAGAGCTGCATGATCTTGGCGTCACGCATCAGCTTCTCGACCTTGTACTCCTTGATGAAGCCGTATCCGCCGAACACCTGGACGGCGTCGGTGGTGACCTCCATGCAGGAGTCCGAGGCAAAGCGCTTGGCGTGCGAGCTCTCGATCGTGTTACGCCGGCCCTGGTCCAGCAGGGCCGCCGACTGCCAGGTGGCCAGGCGCGACAGGTGCGTCTTGGTCGCCATGTCGGCGATCATGAACTGGATCGCCTGGTGCATCGCGATCGGCACGTCGAACTGGACGCGCTCCTTGGAGTACTCGGTGGCCATCTCGAGCGCGGCGCGCGAGATCCCGGTCGCCATGGCGGCAACCCCGGGGCGCGTGCGGTCGAGGGTCATCATCGCGAGCTTGAAGCCCTTGTTCTCCTCGCCGATCAGGTTCTCGGCCGGGATCTCGGTGTCGTTGAAGGTGATGGTCGCGGTATTCGACGCCCGCTGGCCCATCTTGTCTTCCTTCTTGTCCACGACGACCGTGTCGTCCTTGGGCACCACGAAGGCGCTCATCCCGCGGTGGCCGGCGTCCGGGTCGGTCTTGGCGTAGACCGTGTACCAGTCCGCATAGCCGCCGTTGGTGATGAAGCACTTCTGGCCCGAGATGACGTACTTGTCGCCCTTGCGGACCGCCCGAGTGCGCATGCTGGCCACGTCGGAGCCGGCTCCCGGCTCGGTCAGGCAGAACGAGGCGAGCTTCGGGGCCTCGGCGAGCATCCCGAGATACTTCTTCTTGGTCTCCTCGCTGCCCCCGATAAGGACCGGGGCGGCGGCCAGGCCGTTGGCTCCGATCGATGTCCCGATTCCCGAGCAGCCCCACGAGATCTCCTCTTCGATGAGGGCTCCCTCGAGGTAGCTGGCACCCGGCCCGCCGTACTCCTCGGGCAGGTGGTTGTTCATGAGCCCAAGCTCCCAGGCCTTCTCGATGATCTCCTGGGGCCAGGTGCCGTCGACGTCGTATTCCCAGGCGACGGGACGGATCTCCTTTTCGGCGAACTCGTGCGCCATCTCCTGCAGCGCCTTCTGCTCGTCGGTCAGCGTGAAATCAACCATCAAAACGCTCCTTGCGCCGGACTTTCGGCCCGGTCTCGGCCCCTCTCGGGGACCCCGGGTCCGAAGTAGATTGACTGGTCAGTCAATTGTACCCGCAGGGCTCCCGGAAGCCCCGGGAGCCGTATAAACCGGTAGGAAAATGCAGCAGGCACTGACAATCGTGGTCTTTGCCGTGGTCGCCCTGGGCGCCCTGGTGGGGATCGTGACCTTCGCCGGCTCACGTCGGGCTTACGACGAGATCGGCGCGGGCGGGCTGGAACCTGACCCGGCGCCGCGCTCACCCTCCTCCGGCGCCGGGGCGGCCGAGCAGGCCGCCGAGATCCGGCAGATGCTCGAGGCCCGCAACGCGCGGCGTGCGCGGCGCGGCGAGGAGCCCCTCGACGTGGAGGCCGAAATGGCCCGGCTGACCGGCCCGGCGGCCGCGGTCCAAGACCCGGCTCTCGAGGAGGAGGTCC
>CAIKSH010000321.1 GCA_903830015.1 uncultured Solirubrobacterales bacterium
CACACCTCGACAATCGTCTTCGTCAACAGCCGCCGCGGCGCCGAGCGGCTGGCCCTGCGCCTCAACGAGCTGGCCAACGAGGGGGCCGGCGAAGACGCCCCACCACGCGAGATCGCCCGCGCCCACCACGGCTCGCTGGCCCGCGAGGAGCGGATCGTCGTCGAGGAGATGCTCAAGAGCGGCGAGCTGCCCTGCCTGGTGGCCACCAGCAGCCTCGAGCTCGGGATCGACATGGGCGCCGTAGACCTCGTCCTGCAGGTCGAGTCGCCCAAGTCGGTGGCCCGCGGGCTGCAGCGGGTCGGTCGCGCCGGCCACTCGGTCGGCCAGGCCAGCCGCGGCCGGATCTTCCCCAAGTTCCGCGCCGACCTGCTCGAGTGCGCGGTCATCACCCGGCTGATGCGCGACGGGGAGATCGAGGAGACGGTGATCCCCCGCAACGCTCTCGACGTCCTCGCCCAGCAGGTCGTGGCGATCGCCGCCGCGGCCGGCGACGAGCCGGTGGAGGTGGAGCGCCTCCACGAGCTGGTCAGCGCCACCCACTCCTACTCCGAGCTCAGCCGGGAGCTGCTGGAGAACACGCTCGACATGCTCGACGGCCGCTACCCGTCGGCCGAGTTCGGCGAGCTGCGCGCCCGGATCGTCTGGGACCGGACGGCCGGCACGATCCGCGCCCGCAAGGGAGCCGGGAAGCTGGCGGTGACCAACGCCGGCACGATCCCCGACCGCGGCCTCTACGCCGTGGTGCTCCCCGACGGTCGCCGGGTTGGCGAGCTCGACGAGGAGATGGTCTACGAGGCCCGCGCCGGCCAGACCTTCATGCTCGGCGCCTCGACCTGGCGGATCGAGGAGATCGGCCGCGACCGGGTGATCGTCACCCCGGCACCCGGCGTTCCCGGCGCGCTGCCCTTCTGGAAGGGCGACTCGGTCGGGCGGCCGAAGGAGCTCGGCGGCCGGATCGGCGCCTTCTCCCGCGAGGCCCTGGAGATGGAGCCCGGCCGGCTGGAGTCCGAATACGACCTCGACCCCCTGGCCGCCGCCAACCTCCTGGACTTCCTGCGCGAGCAGCAGGAAGCCACGCGGGTGATCCCCAGCGACCGCACGATCGTCGTCGAGCGCTTCCGCGACGAGATCGGCGACTGGCGGCTCTGCGTCCTCTCGCCGTGGGGCGGCCGGGTCCACGCCGCCTGGGCGCTGGCCCTGAGCGCCCGCCTGCGCGACGAGTACGGGCTGGAGTCGGACGCCATCCACTCCGACGAGGGGATCATCGTCCACCTCCCCGACGCCGACGAGCCGCCCGACGGCGAGCTGGTGCTGCTCGACCCGGAGACCCTCGAGGAGGCGATCGTCGCCGAGCTCGGCGCCAGCGCCCTGTTCGGGGCCCGCTTCCGCGAGAACGCCTCGCGGGCGCTGCTCATCCCGCGTGCCTACCCGGGCCGGCGCACCCCGCTCTGGCAGCAGCGCCTCAAGGCGCAGTCGCTGCTGGAGGTGGCCCGCCGCTTCCCCGAGTTCCCCGTGATCCTCGAGACCTACCGCGAGTGCCTGCGCGATGTGCTCGACGTGCCCGGCCTCCAGGAGATCCTGCGCGCCCTGCACCGCCGCGAGATCTCGCTGGTCGAGGTGGAGACCCCTACCGCCTCGCCCTTCGCCTCCTCCCTGCTCTTCGACTACGTGGCGACCTACATGTACGAGGGCGATACGCCCAACGCCGAGCGCCGCGCCGCCGCCCTCTCGCTCGACCGCGACCTGCTGCGCGAGCTGCTCGGTCAGGACGAGCTGCGCGAGCTGATCGATGCCGGCGCGCTCGAGACGGTCGAGGACGACCTCCAGCACCGCTCCGAGCGCACCCGCGCGGCGACC
>CAIKSH010000322.1 GCA_903830015.1 uncultured Solirubrobacterales bacterium
AGCGACTGCAGGACCGGCGCGATCTGCCCGACCGCCTCGTCGGTGCCGCCGGCCATGATCCCGTAGCCCTCGGTGAGGCCCCAGACCCCGCCGCTCACGCCGCAGTCGACGTACTCGATCCCCTTCTCGGCCATCTCCTTCGAGCGGCGCAGGTCGTCGATGTAGTAGCTGTTGCCGCCGTCGATGATGATGTCGCCCTTGTCGACCGCCGCGCTGACCTCGTCGAGCAGGCCGTCGACGACTCCGGCCGGAACCATCATCCACACGGCGCGCGGGCCGTCGAGCTTGGAGACCAGGTCGGCGACCGAATCGGCGCCGGTAGCGCCCTTGGCCTCGAGCTCCTTGACCGCGTCGGCGTTGGGGTCGAAGACCACGCACTCGTGGCCGTCCTGCATCAGGCGCTCAACCATGTTGGCGCCCATCCGGCCGAGGCCGATCATTCCGAGCTGCATCAGCTCACTCCTTCCAGGTCGGCTGCCAGGCCCTCGGCAGCGATCAGGTTCACCTTCGCCCGGCGGCGGACGTGGCGCTCTTCGTCGCTCACCTGTGCCGCGGCGAAGGCGGTGGCGATCTCCTTCGCCACCTCCGAGCCGATCACCCGGCCGCCCATGCAGAGGACGTTCAGGCCGTCGTGCTCGACCGCCTGGTGGGCGGTGTAGGTGTCGTGGACGGTCTGGGCGTAGATCCCCGGGAGCTTCGAGGCGGCCACGCCGATTCCGGCGCCCGAGCCGCAGATCAGCACGCCGCGCTCGGCCTCGCCGGAGTCGATCGCCTTCCCCACGGCCAGTGCCATGTCCGGGTAGTCGTCGCACTGGCCGAGGTCGAGGACCACGTGGCCCTGCTCGACGAGCGCCTCGGTGACCGGCCCGTGCAGGACGGCCCCGGCGTGGTCGACTCCCACGGCGATGATCATGCCCGGGAACCTAACGGACGCTGGGCGCCGCCTGTTGTCTTCCGGTGACCGGCGCGGGCGCGCACCGGGCGCCCCGATCCGTCACGATGGGGCCATGGGTTTCTTCAAGGAGGGCGAGAAGGTCTGGGTCCAGATGCCCGACGGCAGCCAGCGGGCCGGCGTCTACGTGGGCGAGGCCGAGACGGCGACCTGGTTCGGCGGCGAGCCGCAGGCCTACGTTGTCTTTCCCGACACCGAGCAGGGCGCCGAGGTGCCCACCGAGCTCATCACCCCGCGCGACGAGAAGGGCTGAGCCTCACCACTCCAGGCCGACGAGCGACGGCTCGGGCCGCAGCGCCACCCCGAGCAGCTCCTCCACCCGGCCGGCGATCTCGTGGGCGAAGGCCAGCAGTTCGGCGGCGGTCGCGCCGCCGCGGTTGGTGATCGCCAGCGCGTGCTTGCCGGAGAGCGCGACCGGCCCGCGGCTCTCGCCACGGTGGAAGCCGGCCTGCTCGATGCACCAGGCGGCCGAGCTCTTGACCTCTCCGTCGCCGGCCCCGAAGCGGGGCGGCTCGCCGAGACCGGCCGCCGCGGCGCGGGCGGCGAAGCTCTCGAAGGCCGCGGCATCCATCACCGGGTTGGTGAAGAACGAGCCGGCGCTCCAGGTGTCGTGGTCGGCCGGGTCTAGGACCATTCCCTTGGCCCGGCGCAGGGAGAGGACCGCCTCGCGAATCTCGGCCGGGTCGGCCTCGCCGCCGGGCTCGACCCCGAGCGCGGAGGCGAGCTCGTCATAGGCGGCCGGAGAGTGCCCCCCGGGAGCCAGCGCGAAGGTGACGGCCAGGACGACCAGCGAGTCGTCGTGGCGCAGGGCGCTGGTCCGGTAGCCGAACCGGCACTCCTGCGGCGTGAGCGTGCGCTCGGCGCCGGCCCGCCGGTCGTAGACCCGGACCGACTCGATCGTCGAGGCGACCTCCTGGCCGTAGGCGCCGACGTTCTGGATCGGCGTCGCGCCGACGGTGCCGGGAATCCCCGAGAGCGCCTCGATGCCGGCCAGTCCCCCGGCGACCGTCGCGGCGACGAAGCCGTCCCAGTCCTCCCCGGCCGCTGCCTCCATGAGGACGCGGCCCTCCACCGCGCCGGCCTCATCGTGACCCCCGTGGCCTACGCGCACGACGGTGCCGGCGAAGCCCTCGTCGGCGATCACCACGTTGCTGCCCCCGGCCAGTACCAGCACCGGCCCGCCGGCCGCGTCGGCCTCGGCGACCGCGGCGACGAGCTCCTCCGCGGTGGAGGGCTCGACCAGCCGTTCGGCCGGGCCGCCGATCCTCAGTGTCGTGAGCGGCCCGAGCGGCGCGCCCTCTCTCACCTCGACCACGGGCCTGAGGTTATTCGCGGCGCCCGCCGTCAGGTGGCGGCCGGCACCGGCGGCGAGGTCATCCCCGCCTCCTCGCAGGCCTGCCGGAGCACGGCGTTCAGCCGCACGCGCTCGCGTTCGGCCTCGGGCGTGCGCCCGCGGCCGGTGTCGCGGTCGACGAGGTTGACCACCTCGTCGGGGTCCTCCTCGAGGTCGTAGCACTCGTACTGCGGGGCGACCACCTGGTCGGGGTCGAGGTAGACGGCGTACTTCCAGCGCCCGTCACGAACGCAGCGGATCCGGTTGGGCTGCCCGGGCCCGTTCTGCAGGGCCATGCTCGCCTGGTGGTCGTCGTAGGTGAATAGGACGTGGTCGCGCACCGTCTCGGCGCCGGCGCCGCCGGCGATCGGCGAGAGGTCAACGCCGGTGGCCTTGACCGCGGCCTCGTCCGGCGTGGCGTAGTTGGCCAGGACCGGGGTCAGGTCGCAGCCGTCGATGGTGGCGTCGGTCTGGACACCGGCCAGCCCGAGGAAGGTGGGGACGATGTCGACCAGCGAGGCCAGGGCGTCGGTCCGGGCCGGCTCCGTGTAACAGACCGGATTGGAGACCACTAGCGGCACGCGGATCGTCTCCTCGTAGGCGTTGAAGACCTTCTGGCGCAGGCCTCCGTGCGACATCCCCATGTCCCCGTGGTCGGAGATGCGGGCGATCACCGTCCGCGAGCGGACCGACCCCGGGTCGCCCGGATCGCCGAGGGCGTCGAGCACGCGGGCGATGTGGCGGTCGACCACCCGCTGCAGGTGGGCGTAGAAGTTCACGTAGTCGCGCTGCTGGCCCCGGTTCTTGAGCGGACCCAGGATCCCGTCCAGCCCGAGGCGGACCATCGCCTGCACCACCGGCTTCTCGCGCAGGCTCTCGTCGACCGAGGGGGGCAGAGGGAGGTTCAGGTCGGCGAACTCGTCGCGGCTGTAGCCGCCCTCGCGGTAGGTCTCCGGGTAGGCCAGCACGTCGTGCGGGTTGATGAAGGAGACGACCAGGCAGAAGGGCTCGGGCAGGTCCTCGCGGGCCAGGAAGGCCTCCACCTGGCGGGTGTAGACCTCGTCCCAGCCCTCGCCCGGGCCGCCGTTGCCGCCGCCGAAGTTCTCGGGGAGGATGTCGCCGCCGGCGTCGGCCGGCTCCCAGCCCTCGAAGCCGTAGTCGCGCTCGATCCGCTCGCCGTCGGCCATCGTCCAGCTCTCGCCGTTGAGCGGGCGGGTCAGGTGCCACTTGCCGCGCAGCGCCACGTGGTAGCCGCCGGCCTGCAGCATCGTCGCGAGCGTGTCGATCCCGGCCGGCAGCTCGGGCTCGCCGCCGCTCTTGGGCCCGACGCGGAAGATGTTGCGCGCCAGGCTGCGCGCCAGGCGCCGCCCGGTGATCGCGCCGTCACGGATCGACTCCCGCGCCTTGGCCAGGACCCACGGCAGGTTCTTCGGGTCGCTCCAGACCCGCTCCTCGGTAAGCGTGAGGGTCACCCCGTGGCGCGACGGGTAGGTGCCGGTGAGGAACGAGGCGCGGCTCGGCGAGCACATCGCCGTGGCGGTGTAGGCGCGGTCGAAGGTCAGGCCGGTGCGGCGCAGCTCGGCATCGGCCGGGGTGAGGCGGTCGAGCCACTCCTGGTCGACGTCGCCCCAGTGCATCGGCGGGCGCTGCTGGTCGGTGATGACCAGGACCAGGTTCGGGGGGCGCTTGGCTTCGGCGGCCGGCATCGGGCCGGAATCCTAGCCGCGGCCCGAAATCACGGGATCCGGCCGGTCAGGTTCCAGTGGGTGATCACCGGCCGGTCGTGCTCGAAGCCCAGGAAGCAGACGGCCGCGGTGCCCAGGTTGAGCATCACCCCATCCTCGGGCGGCAGGCCGACCCAGCGGGCGCCGACCACGCGCAGCACGTGGCCGTGGGCGGCGAAGAGCCAGTTCCCCTCCCCCTCGCGGGCCGCGTCGACCAGCGGGTCGACCCGCGCGCCGACGTCAGCGGCGCTCTCCCCTCCCGGGCAGCCCTGGACGAAGAGCGACCAGTCGGGGACGGTCTCCTGGATCTCGGCGGTGGTGATTCCCTCGTACTCGCCGTAGTCCCACTCCATAAGGGCATCGTCGGTGGTGGCGCCATCGCCGAAGCCGGCCAGCCGGCAGGTCTCCACGGCCCGATGCATCGGGCTGGTCACCACGCGATCGAACTTCATCCCCTCCAGGCGCCGGCCAGCCGCCCGGGCCTCCTCGCGCCCGGCCTCGGTCAGCTCGATGTCGCTGCGGCCGGTGTGGCGACCGGAGATCGTCCATTCGGTCTCCCCGTGGCGGAGCAGGACCAGGTAGCGGCCGGAGCTGGACATGGCGCGCAACCCTAATGGCCCTAGGATCGGCGCGCGATGACGGCCACGAGAGAGGATCCCGAGGGAGACGGGCTGCTGGCCCGGGCCCACCGGCTGGACGTCGCGGCCTACCGGGCCCTCACCGCGCGCTCATCGCCCGGGCTCGACGCGGCGCTCGCCGCCGCCTCCCAGGCGGCCAACTTCTCCAAGCCGTGGATCGCCACGGCCGCGGTCCTTGCCCTCGCCGGGGGCAGCCGCGGGCGCCGCGCCGCCCTCTACGGCATCGGTTCGGTGACCGTCGCCTCGGCGGTCGTCAACCTCGCGCTCAAGCCGCTCTGGCCGCGGCGACGCCCCGACCGCACCGAGGTGCCGGCCGGCCGCCACGTGCCGATGCCCTCCTCGACCTCGTTTCCCTCCGGCCACTCGGCCTCGGCCTTCGCCTTTGCCACCGGCGTCGGCGCCGTGATGCCCGCCGCCGGGGCCCTCCTCGCGCTGCCCGCCGCCACCGTGGCCTACTCGCGGGTCCACACCGGCGTTCACTACCCCGGCGATGTCCTGGTCGGCTCGCTCACCGGAATCGTGCTGGCCCGCGCCACGACGGCGGCCTTCCGGCGGCTGGGCCTCTAGCGGCGCTCAGGCCGAGTAGCGCGCCAGCTCGGCGCGCGCGATCGAGCGCCGGTGGACCTCGTCGGGCCCGTCGGCGATCCGCAGCGTCCTGGCCCCGGCGTACATCTGGGCCAGCGGGAAGCGGCCCGACACCCCGCCGCCGCCGTGGACCTGGATCGCCCGGTCGACGACCCGGCAGGCCATGTTCGGCACGGCCACCTTGATCTCGGCGACCTCGGTGCGGGCCGCCTTGTTGCCGGCCGTGTCCATGAGCCAGGCGGCGTACTCGGTGAGCAGGCGGGCCTGGTCGATCTCGATCCGGCTGTCGGCGATCTGCTCGCGCACCACGCCCTGGGCGGCGAGCGGCTTGCCGAAGGCCTCGCGCTCCAGGGCCCGGCGGCACATCATCTCCAGCGCCCGCTCGGCCATCCCCACCAGGCGCATGCAGTGGTGGATGCGGCCCGGGCCCAGCCGGGCCTGGGCCATCATGAAGCCGCCGCCCTCGGGCCCGAGCAGGTTGTCCACCGGCACCCGCACGTCCTCGAAGAGCAGCTCCAGGTGGGTCTCGCGGTCCAGGTAGCCGAAGACGGTGAGGTGGTCGACCTCGGTGATCCCGGGCGTGTCGAGCGGGACGATCACCATCGACTGCTGGGCGTATACGTGGGCCTCGGGATCGGTCTTGCCCATCAGGATCGCCATCCGGCAGTCCTCGCGGCCGGCGCCGGAGGTCCACCACTTGCGGCCGTTGATCACGTACTCGTCGCCCTCGCGGACGATCGCCGTCTGGATATTGGTCGCGTCGGAGGAGGCCACGTCGGGCTCGGTCATGGCAAAGCAGGAGCGGATCTCGCCCTCGAGCAGCGGCGCCAGCCACTCCTCCTGCTGGGCCGGCGTGCCGAACATGGCCAGCAGCTCCATGTTCCCGGTGTCCGGGGCCGAGCAGTTGAGCGCCTCGGGAGCCAGGTGCGGGCTGCGTCCGGTGATCTCGGCCAGCGGGGCGTACTCGGAGTTGGAGAGCCCCTCGGTCCACTCGGTGGCGTGCGGGAGGAAGAGGTTCCACAGCCCCCGGCTGCGGGCCTCGGCCTTCAGCTCCTCGATGATCGGCGGGTTGAACTCGGGGTTGCCCGCCTCCTCCATCTGCGCCGCGTAGACCTCCTCGGCCGGGTAGATGCGCTCGTCCATGAAGGCGAGCAGCTTCTCCTTGAGCTCCTGCGCGCGAGGGGTAAGAGTGAAGTCCACGCCGCGAGGCTACCGGGCGGCGCCGGGCCGGTGCCGGGCCCTCAGGCGGCGGCCGGAACGCGGCCGGCGATGAGGTCGGCGGCCTTCTCGCCGACCATGATCGTCGGGGCGTTGGTGTTGCCGCCGGGGATGACCGGCATGATCGAGGCGTCGGCCACCCGCAGCCCCTCGACCCCGTTGACGCGCAGCTCGGGATCGACGACCGCGTCGTCGTCGCTGCCCATCCGGCAGGTGCCGACCGGGTGGTAGAGCGTCTCGACCCGGCGACGCACGTCGGCTTCGATGTCAGCGTCGTCG
>CAIKSH010000323.1 GCA_903830015.1 uncultured Solirubrobacterales bacterium
AGGGTGCGGGGGTCGATCACCTCGGCCTCGATCCCGTGCTCGGCGGCGAGCCGCCCGGCGGCCTTCTCGGCCGTGATCGCCATCCGCGAGACGCCGACCACGGTCACGTCGTCACCGCGGCGCCGCACGGCGGCGACGCCGAACGGGACGGTGAAGTCCGGGTCCTCCGGGACCTCTCCGCGCATCCCGTAGAGGCTCTCGTGCTCGATGAAGATGACCGGGTTGTCGTCGCGGATCGCCGTCTTGAGCAGGCCCTTGGCGTCGGCCGGCGTGCTCGGCGCGGCCACGAGGAGCCCCGGTACCTGCAGGTAGAAGGCCTCGAAGGAGTGCGAGTGGGTCGGGCCGAGCTGGTTGCCGGCGCCGCCCGGCATCCTCAGCACCATCGGCACCGTCGCCTGGCCGCCGAACATGTAGTGGATCGCGGCGGCGTGGTTGATCACCTGGTCCAGGGCGAGCAGCGAGAAGTTCACGGTCATGATCTCCACCACCGGCCGCAGCCCGGTCATCGCCGCGCCGACACCGACCCCGGTGAAGCTGTTCTCGGAGATCGGCGTGTCGCGCACCCGCTTCTCCCCGAAGCGCTCGAGCAGCCCGTTGGTCACCTTGAAGGCGCCGTTGAAGACCCCGATGTCCTCGCCCATGAGGAAGACGGTCTCGTCGCGCTCCATCTCCTCGGCCAGCGCCTGGCCCAGCGCCTCGCGGTAGCGCATCTCGGCCATCAGCCTTGCTCCCCGGCCCCTTCGGTGACCTCGCGGTGGTTGGAGTACCAGCCGTGGGAATCCCCGTCGAGCACGTAGATGTCGTCGTAGAGCGACGCCGGCCCGGGCTCGGGCGAGGCCTCGGCGAACTCGAGCGCGCGGTCGACGGTGGCGATCGCGCCGGCGTCGATCTGCTCGCGGTCGGCGGCGGTGAGGATGCCCGCCTCCTCGAGCCGGTCGCCGAAGAGGAGGATCGGGCAGCGCTCCCGCCACTCCTCGACCTCCTCGGTGGTCCGGTACTCCTCCGGGTCGGCGACCGAGTGGCCCCGGAAGCGGTAGGTCTCGGCCTCGACGAGTATCGGCCGGCGCTCGCGGCGGGTCGTCTCCACCGCCCGGGAGACGGTCTCGAAGGTGTCCACGACGTCCATTCCGTCGCACTCGACGCCCTCGACCCCGAGGCTCTCTCCGCGGCGCTTCATGTCCGGCTGGGCGGAGTGGCGCTCGACCGCGGTGCCCATCCCGTAGAGGTTGTTCACGACCATGAAGACGATCGGCAGGCTCCAGAGGGCGGCGAGGTTGAGCGTCTCGGCGAAGGTTCCCTGGTTTACCGCGCCGTCTCCGATCTGGCAGAGGGTCACCTCGTCGGTGCCGCGGTAGTCGCTGCTCAGGGCGATCCCGGCGCCGATCGGAAGGTTGCCGCCGACGATCCCGTAGCCGCCCATGAAGCGCACGTCGGCGTCGAACATGTGCATCGAGCCGCCGCGGCCGCGGCAGAGGCCGTCCACGCGACCGAAGAGCTCGGCCATCACCCGGCCCGGGTCGCTGCCGCGCGCCAGGACGTGGCCGTGGGTGCGGTAGGTGCCGATCAGGTAATCGTCGGGCCGCAGGGCGGCGACGGTGCCGACGATGGTCGCCTCCTCGCCGATCCCCAGGTGCAGGAAGCCGCCGATCTTCGCTCGCGTGTACTGCTCCCCGGCCCGCTCCTCGAAGCGGCGGATCAGGACCATCTTCTCGAGCCACTCGCGGGCGGCCTGGGGATCGGGAAGGGCTCCTTCGCTCATCGGTGATGACCCTAGAGCCCGCCGCCTAGATGTCGTCGGGGGATACCACGGCGCTCCAGCGGGCGAGGAACTCCTCTTCGCCCATGCGGGCGAGCTCCTCGCGCAGGGCCGCCTCCATTCGGGCCGTATCGCGGGCCGGCACGTCCCAGAAGAGCACCACCTCCATGTCGTCCAGGGAGACGACCTCGACCAGGTCGAAGCGGCCCGGCGCGGCCAGCCGTCCCGGGGCCAGGCCGGTGCGGGTGACCTTCACCTCGTAGCGGCGCGAGGCGCTCACGGGGCCGCCAGCCCTGCCGCCACCGCGCCGGCGGCGGCCTCGAGCTCGTCGTCGCCGTGGAAGACCAGGTCCGGCTCCCCATCGCCGCTGG
>CAIKSH010000324.1 GCA_903830015.1 uncultured Solirubrobacterales bacterium
CGGCGACCCCGACGACGGTCTCCTCGGCGCTGCGCCTGCTGGGCGGGCGAGCGGCGCTGCCCAAGGCGTGGAACCCGGAGGACTTCCTCGGCGCCGCGATGGTCAGCGACGCCGGGACGGCCGGCTTTGCCTCCCTGGGTATCTCCCCGCTCTCGGTGAGCGAGGTCCTCGGGCTGGCCTGAGCGGCGCGCTCAGGCCGGCGCGCCGGCCGGGGCGCGGCGGTCGGCCCACGGGCGCGCCTCCTCGAGCGCTGCGGCGAGGGCCAGCAGCGCGCCCTCGCCCTCGGGCTGGCCCATCAGCTGGACTCCGAGCGGCAGGCCCAGGTCGTCGCGGTGAAAGAGCGGGACCGAGATCGCCGGCGATCCGGTGCAGTTGGCGATCGCCGTGTACGGGGTGAACCGCCCGGCGCGGGCGAAGGCGCCCATGGGGTCATCGGAGCAGGTGTCGATCGTGCCCAGCGGCACCGGCGCCTCGGCCAGCGACGGGGTGAGCACCATGTCGAAGTCGGCCATCCAGGCGACGATCATCCGCGAGAGCGCCTGGAGCTGGACGTCGGCCCCGACGGCCATCACGCCGGTCATCTGCTGGACCTGCTCCCAGATCACCAGGCTCATCGGCTCGACGTTCTCCAGCGAGGGTTCGTGGCCGGTGGTGACCGTGCCGAAGGCCATCCCGAGGGCGACCTGGGGGCCGAAGACCCCGGAGAAGAGCTCGAGCATCCCGGGCACCTGCCACGGCGGGTCGACCTCGACCACCTCGTGGCCCATCTCGCGCAGCAGCTCGGCCGCGTCGGCCACGGCCTGCGCGCAGACCGGGTCGACCGGCGTGCCCTCCAGCGGCGTGAGCGTGGTGGAGGCGATTCTCAGGCCGGCCGGCGCCTGGGCCATCTGCTCGACGAAAGGCCGGTCGGGCGGGGCGGCCCAGTAGGAGTCGCCGGGCTCGTAGCCGGCCATGATGTCCAGGGCCAGCGCCGAGTCGGCCGTGGTGCGGCTGACCACGAGGTCGGAGACGAGCATCGAGCCGCCGACGTCGGGGCCGGTGGAGACCCGGCCGCGCTGGGCCTTGAGGCCGACCAGCCCGCAGCAGGCGGCGGGGACGCGGGTGGAGCCGCCGCCGTCGTTGGCGTGGGCGAGCGGCACCATGCCGGCGGCCACGGCCGCGGCCGAGCCGCCGGACGAGCCGCCCGGGGTGCGGCCGGTGTCCCACGGGTTGCGCGTGGGGCCGAAGCGGCGCGGCTCGGTGGTCGCGGTGGCGCCGAACTCGGGGAGGTTGGTGGTGCCGACGACGATCGCCCCGGCATCTCGCAGCCGGCGGACCAGGAAGGCGTCGTGCGAGGCGCGGTGGTCGCCGAGCAGGTCGGAGCCCATCATCAGCCGGGCGCCGGCGACCGGGCGGTTGTTCTTGATGGCGACCGGCACCCCGGCCAGCGGGCGCTCGTCGCCGGGCGCCACCGACTCGGCCTCGGCCAGCGCCTCCTCGCCGAAGACGTCGATGAAGGCGTTGATCTCCGGGTTGAGCTCCTCGATCCGCTCCAGCGAGCAGGTGACGAGCTCCTGGGCGCTGATCTCGCCCGAGCGCACGAGCCCGGCCAGCTCGGTGACGGGGCGGTACATCAGTTCGGCGTCGGCCATCTCTTCCTCCCGGTTTCCCGGCCCGCGCCGGTAAGGGCGGGCCTGCCGGGCAACCATATAGGCGCCCGCGCGGCGGCGCCGGCGCGGCTGCATCGCACTTCGGCGGCATTGGTGTCAGTCTCTAGGGGCAATTCCCACCAGTCAGGAGCACCCAGCCACATGAGCGAAGTCCAGTCCGGCCTTGAAGGGGTAATCGCCTTCGAAACCGAGATCGCCGAGCCCGACCGCGAGGGCGGGGCGCTCCGCTACCGCGGCGTAGACATCGAGGACCTGGTCGGCGTCGTTCCCTACGAGAACGTCTGGGGGCTGCTCGTGGACGGGAGCTTCGAGCCGGGGCTGATGCCGGCCGAACCCCACCCGCTGATGGTCCGCTCCGGCGACCCGCGCGTCGACGTCCAGTCGGCGCTGGCCATGCTCGCCCCCGAGTGGGGCTTCGGCCAGCTGCTGGACATCACCGACGAGGAGGCCCGCAACGACCTGGCCCGCTCCTCGGTTATGGCGCTCTCCTTCGTGGCCCAGTCGGCGCGGGGGCTGGGCCAGCCGTGGGTCCCGCAGTCGGTGATCGACGAGGGGAAGATCATCGCCGAGCGCTTCCTGCTGCGCTGGCGCGGGGAGTGCAACCCCGACCACGCGAAGGCGATCGACGCCTACTGGGTCTCGGCGGCCGAGCACGGCATGAACGCCTCGACCTTCACCGCCCGGATCGTCGCCTCTACCGGGGCCGACGTGGCCGCCGCGCTCTCCAGCGCCGTCGGCGCCCTCAGCGGCCCGCTCCACGGCGGCGCGCCGTCGCGCGTGCTGACCATGCTCGACGAGGTCGAGGCCCAGGGCGACGCCAAGGCCTGGGTCGTCGACGCCCTCGACCGCGGCGACCGCCTGATGGGCTTCGGCCACCGCGTCTACCGCGCCGAGGACCCGCGGGCCCGGGTGCTGCGGCGCACCGCCCGCGAGCTGGGCTCGCCGCGCTACGAGGTCGCCGAGGCGCTCGAGGAGGCCGCGCTCGAGGAGCTCAAGGCACGCAAGCCCGACCGCGTCCTGGCCACCAACGTCGAGTTCTGGTCGGCGGTGGTCCTCGACCTGGCCGACATCCCGCCCGACATGTTCACCAGCATGTTCACCTGCGCCCGCGTGGCCGGCTGGTCGGCCCACATCATGGAACAGAAGCGCGAATCGCGCCTGATCCGCCCGTCGGCGACCTACGTCGGCCCGGCGGCCCGGCCGGTCAGCGAAGTCGACGGCATCCCCTCCTGAGGTGAGGGACGGCGAAGGCATCGAGGTCCGCGCCCTCGAGCGCGAGTTCAAGGGCGGCATCCGCGCGGTCGACGGCGTCGACATCGACGTCGCCCCCGGCGAGATCTACGGCTTCCTGGGGCCCAACGGGGCCGGCAAGTCGACCACGGTGCTGATGCTCGTCACGCTGCTGCCGCCCACCGCCGGGCGGGCCCGCGTGGCCGGCTTCGACGTGGCCAGCCAGGGGGCCGACGTGCGCCGGGCGATCGGCGCGGCCCTCCAGGAGTCGGCGCTCGACGACTTCCTCACCGGCTACGAGCACATGGACCTCCAGGGCGGGCTGCACGGCCTGCCCAAGGCCGAACGGCGCCGCCGCGGCGACGAGCTGCTCGAGCGGGTCGGCCTGGCCGACGCGGCCGGGAGGAAGGTGGGCGGCTACTCGGGCGGCATGAAGCGCCGCCTGGACCTCGCGCTGGCGCTGATCCACGACCCGTCGGTGCTCTTCCTCGACGAGCCGACCACCGGGCTCGACCCCCAGAGCCGCAGCGCCCTGTGGGGCGAGGTCGAGCGGCTGGCCCGCGAGGACGGGGTGACCGTCTTCCTGACCACCCAGTACCTCGAGGAGGCCGACGTCCTGGCCGACCGCGTGGGGATCATCGACCACGGCAAGATCGTCGCCGAGGGGACGCCGTCGGCGCTGAAGGCGAGCATCGGCAAGGTCTCGCTCGAGGCGATCCCGGCCAACCCGCAGGACCGCGACCGCCTCGAGGCGGCGCTGGCCCGCTTCGGCGAGCCGGCCGCCTCCTCGCCCAAGGGGGCAGCGGTGCGGCTCGACGCCGGCGCCGAGGAGCTCGCCGACGTGGTGCGCGCGCTGGACTCCGAGGGGATCGCCGTCTCCGACCTCCAGCTCCACCAGCCCTCGCTGGACGACGTCTTCCTGGAGAAGACCGGGCGCTCGCTGGATGTCGACGACGGCGAGGAGGAGAAGTGAGCACCGGC
>CAIKSH010000325.1 GCA_903830015.1 uncultured Solirubrobacterales bacterium
GCTGCGCGACGCGCTGCTCGCGGTGGCCCGGCCCGGGTGCCTCTGCCTGGCCGACGGCTTCGAGGTTCCCGAGATCGGCTACGAGCAGCGCGCGGTAGTGCGCGGCGACGCGACCAGCGCGGCGATCGCTGCCGCTTCGATCGTCGCCAAGGTCACGCGGGACCGGTACATGGTCCGGGCGGGGGAGCGGTTCCCGGGCTGGGGCTTCGAGGACCATTTCGGCTACTCGACCGCCGCGCACCGGGAGGCGATCCAGGCGCAGGGCGTCTGCGAGCTGCACCGGATGTCGTTCCAGTCGACCGCCTACCAGCAACTGGCTCTCTAGTCAGAACGCGTTCTCGACGTGGTCGAGACAGACGAGCCGGCCGCGGCCGTCGATCGTCACGCCGATCGCGTCGAAGCGGATCTCCGGTCGCCGGGGTCGCTCGGTGGTTTCGCTCAGGAACGCGGCCGCGAGCCGGCGTACCCGGCGGCGCTTGCGCTCGTCGAGCGAATCCCACGCTGCCCCGGGCCGCTCGGAGCGGCGGGTCTTTACCTCCACGAAGACGAGGCTCCTGGGGCTGTCCACGATCAGGTCGATCTCCCCGAAACGGGTGCGGTGGTTGCGGGCGACCAGGGCGTAGCCGAGCCGCTCGAGATGTTCCAGGGCGAGCCGCTCGCCGGCGCGCCCCAGGACGTGGCGCGGGTCGGGTCGGAGCGTGGGCACGCCGCGAAGCTACGCCCGCGCCCGATAGACGAGGGCCCCGAAATCGCTACCGGTCTGTGCCGGGAAAGAGGCGGAACTGCGGGGGCGCAGAGAAGGGGGAGTAAGTCGCGCGATCCCTGACAGAGAAGGGCTGAGCTGTCACGCGTGCGCGCGTAGCTTCGCGCCATGGTCTCCCGGACAGCCGCTTTCGTCATCGACGGCGTCGACGCGGTCAGGGTCACGGTCGAGGCCGACCTTCGGCCCGGGCTGCCCTCGTTCTCGGTGGTCGGAATGCCCGACCGAGCCGTCACCGAGGCTCGGGAGCGCGTTCGGGCGGCGATCGCCAACTCGGGCTTCGACTTCCCGCTCCGGCGACTGGTCGTCAACCTGGCCCCGGCCGGGCTGCGCAAGGAGGGCCCGGCGCTCGACCTCGCGATTGCCGGGGCCGTCCTGGCCGCGTCGGACCAGCTGCCGAAGGGCGCCCTCGACGGCGTAGCCCTGTTCGCCGAGCTCTCGCTCGACGGCCGGCTCCAGGCCTGCCGCGGTGCGCTCGCCGCCGCCGAGGGCGCACGGCGCGAGGGAACCGGGCGGCTGGTCGCTGCCCCGGCCTCGGCGCTGGAGGCCTCGCTGGTATCGGGCCTGCAGGCGGTGGCGCTCGGCCACCTCTCCCGCCTGGCCGGGGCGGTTGGGGGATCTTGGCACGAGCCTCTGGCACCCGCTCCACCGGTGGCGGCAACCGGCCTCCCGGACCTCTCCGATGTCCGGGGGCACGCGCTCGCGGTGGAGGCGCTGGTCACCGCGGCGGCCGGCGGCCACAACCTCCTGATGGTCGGGCCGCCGGGCACCGGCAAGACGATGCTCGCCCGGCGCCTGCCCGGGATCCTGCCTCCGCTTACCGAGGCCGAGGCGCTCGAGGTAACCCGCATCCAGGGCGTGGCCGGCATCGGCCCGGGCGGGGCGCTGACCCGCGCAAGGCCGTTCCGCGCCCCACACCACTCGGTATCGGCTTCGGGGCTGGTCGGTGGGGGCGCTGTACCGACCCCCGGCGAGGCGACGCTCGCCCATCGGGGCGTCCTCTTCCTCGACGAGCTCTCCGAATTCAGCCGCCCGGCACTGGAGGCCCTTCGTGTCCCGCTCGAGGAGGGCGAGCTGACCGTCACCCGGGGCCAGCGGACCGTCCGCCTGCCCGCGAGCTTCGCCCTCGTCGCGGCCACCAACCCGTGCCCGTGCGGGCGCGGGGACGAAGGCTGCCGTTGCACAGAGGCCGATTTAGCGCGCTACGGGCGCCGGCTCTCCGGCCCGCTGGTCGATCGGCTCGATCTCCTGGTGCGGGTCGAACGCCCCTCGTCCGCCGCACTGGCCGGGCCCGCAGGTACCACCAGCGAGGCAGAGGCCGAGCGGGTCGGCAGGGCACGGGAGCGCCAGCTCGAGCGCTCGGGCTGCCCCAACGCGCTGCTTCCGGTCGGGCGCTTGGGCGAAGCGCGCTGTTCGGCCGCAGCGGCAGCGGAGCTGACGCGTGCCTATGACGCCGGTGCGCTCAGCGCCCGCGGGCGCGACCGGGCCCTTCGCGTGGCCCGGACGATCGCCGACCTGCGCGGTGCCGACGAGGTCGCCGGCCAGGACGTCGCCGGCGCCCTGGCCTACCGGCACGATGCCGCCCCGCCGGTCGTCCGGTGAGCGACTGCTGCCGCCGGTGCGCTCGCCGCAGCTGGCTGGTGGGCCGGCTCGCGGGCCACATCGAGAAGGCCCGGGCCGACCGCGTGGCCGTCCGAACCCTGCTCGCGCTCCCCAGCGCCCGGCTGATTGCGGCGGTCGGCGGGGCGCTGGCCGGGCCGGTCACGGAAGAGATGGCCGGGCTAGACCTCGACGCGGTGCTGGCTGGGTGGGGCGAGACCGGCGCCCGGACGGTCTGCCGCCACTCGCGCGAGTATCCGCCGCGGCTGGCGGTGCTGCCCGACCCCCCGGCGGCGCTTCACGTGGTTGGCCCGCCGGGACGGCTCCCCGAGCTTGCCGGCGCCCCGGCCGTAGCCCTGGTGGGGGCACGCCGGTGCTCGCCAGGGGGAGCCCGGATCGCTGCCGGGCTCGGCCGCGGCTGTTCGGCGGCCGGGGTCACGGTGGTCAGCGGCATGGCCCTGGGCGTGGATGCCGCCGCCCACCGGGGCGCTCTCGAGTCTGCGGGCGCCACGGTGGCGGTCCTCGCCGGCGGCCCCGAACGCGCCTACCCGGCCCGCTGGCGGCGCCTGCACGCGGAGATCGCCTCCCGTGGCGCGGTCGTCTCCGAGCTTCCGCC
>CAIKSH010000326.1 GCA_903830015.1 uncultured Solirubrobacterales bacterium
CCGACGAGGTCGGCGCCGACATCGGCGGCCTTCGTGAAGATTCCCCCGCCCAGGCGCGCGAAGACCGAGATCAGCGAGCCGCCGAACCCGAGGCCGATGAGCGCGATCACCGCCTCCTTTGCCGTCTGGTCGAAGAAGGCCGTGAGGATGCCGTAGTAGCCGGCGACACCGAGCAGGGCGAGGCCGACGACGAGCATCCCGGTGATCGCGCCACCGCGGAAGGCGACGCTAAGCGCCGGGCCGATGCCGCCCCGGGCCGATTCGGCGACCCGGGCGTTGGCGCGGACCGAGACGTTCATGCCGATATAGCCGGCCGCGCCGGAGAGGACTCCGCCGATCAGGAAGCCGATGGCGACGGCGAGATCCTGGATGAACAGCAGCGCGACGAAGAGGACGACTCCCACTCCGGCGATCACCGCGTACTGACGGTTCAGGTAAGCGCGGGCCCCGGCCTGCACCGCAGCCGAGATGCGCTGCATTTCGGCGTTGCCGGGCGAGAGGGCCAGCAGCCGGGAGGTGGTCACGACGCCGTAGGCGACGGCGAGAATCGAGCAGCCGACCGCGATGATGACGCCATGGTCGATGAAGAATGCGGACAAGGGACTGATGCCTCCGGATTTCAGGTGAATGGTCGCCCGCAGGGCGGGCCGCAGGCGCCGGGCGTCTCCGTGACGCGGCGCGCAGCGGCGGCGATCTTACCGGTTCGCACGACGGGCAGGCTCTGCGGTCGCGGGCAGCCGGCGCGGTTCAGCGCCCGGGAACCCAGAGGCCGCTGCCTCCGCCCGGAGGCGGCTGCTCGCCACCGGGACCGCCCTCGGGGCCCTCGCCCCCGGCCGGGCCTTCACCGCTTTCCGCGCCACCTTCGTCGCCGTCCTGCGGAGCCTCTTCGCCGGCCAGGCGCGCGTAGGCCACCTGGAGCTGGGAAAGCGCATCCTTGATCTGGCCGGCGTTTTCGCCCAGGGCCGGTTCGATCAGCGGCAGCAGCCGCCTCACGCTCTCGACCGCCAGGGCGACCTGCCCGGCGTCGGCTTCGTCCTCCGAACCGGGCAGCAGGCCGGCCTTGCGCGCCCCGAGATTGAGGAGGGAGACCACGGTCTGGGCCACTACCTCCTCGACCCGCAGCGCCTTGAGTTCAGCCTCGTAGGCGGCCCGGAGCTCCTCCTCGGTGGGAGGCCGGCCGGCCGGATCGCCTGGGGCGCCCGGATCGCCTGGCGCGCCGTCGCCGATCTCCGGGCCCTCGTCGGTGGGCTGTGGGGCGGCCGCTTCGTCTGCAGCTTCTTCCTGGGCCTTCTCGTCCTCGGTCACTCGAAATCCTCCGTCGGGGCATCCCCGCCATAGCTTTTGCCCGTCTGGGCCACGCTGGAAGCGTAGACGTCCCGGAGCGACTCTCCCGCTTGGAAGCCGTCCAGCTGGCGCCGGGCGCCGGTTCGCTCGGGTAGCTCGGAGTCGATCGACCACTCTGAACGCACGCCGGCGGTCCACTCCTGCAGCTCCTCCACGGCGTCCCGGGCCGGCCGCGATCGTCCGCCCTCGAAGTCGATCAGCTCGCCCTCGTCGCCCCAGCGGATCGCCCGCCACAGGTTCTCCTCGATCAGCCGGGGCGGGACCTCCGGAAGCGGACGCCCCTCGTCCTCGTCGCGGGCCGCCTGCAGTACACAGGCCACGATCAGCCCCGCCAGCCCCTCCGATTCCTCGGCGGTCATCTGGGCGTCGCAGATCCTCACCTCGACCGTGCCGAAGACCAGGTGGGGCCGGATCGACCACCAGACCTGGGTGGCCTCCACGATCGAGCCGGTGGCGATCAGCAGTTCGAGGTACTCCCGGTAGGCCTTCCAGGAGCCGAACGCATCCGGGATTCCGCAGCGGGGAAACGAGCGGGTGAAGGTCTGCGTGCGGGCCGAGAGCAGGCCGCTGTCGTGGCCCTCGAGAAAGGGCGAATTGACGCTCGCCGCCAGCAGCGTGGGCAGCACCGGCCGCAGCCGGTCGCAGACCCGGACGGCACGGTCGGCCCCGCTGATCCCCACGTGGACATGGAGCGCGAAGGTGTTGTTACGGCGGGCCACGTACTGGAGCTCATCGGTTACGCGCCGGTAGTGCTCGGTATCGATGAAGAACTGCTCGCGGTAGTCGGCCCACGGGTGGGTTCCGGTCGAGCCGAGCCGGTAGCCCCGCTCGTCGGCCAGGGCAAAGAGCGCGGCGCGGGCCCTTCGCTGGTCGGCCACCGCGTCGCCAAAGTCGTCCCCCGCCTTCGACTTGATCTCGATCTCCGAGGTGATCAGCTCCCCGGCCACGTGCTCCCCGAGGAGCTCATCACCGGTGGCTGCCTCGAAGAGCTCCTCGAACGCGGGGACGAGGTCGAGGCTCTCCGGGTCGAGGATCGCGAACTCCTCCTCGATGCCGACGGTGCCGTCGGTGGTTCGCTGGAAGCCCGCCTCGGCGCGGTCAAGGTCAAGTTCGGCCATGCAGGGACCTCAGGAGAGATAGAAGTAGAGCGCGTGAAGCAGGTCGATGGCGGGGCTGGAGGTGTGAACGGTCACGTCGGGCGGGACCTGCAGGAGCCCCTCGGAGTAGTTGAAGATGATCTTTACGCCGGACGCCACGAGCGTGTCGGCCAGCGGCTGGGCTGCCTCGGCGGGCACGGCCAGCACGGCCACGACCAGGCCGTCCTCCTCACAGACCCCGGGAAGCTCATCGAGCGGGCGGACCGTGTGGCCGCCGACCGAGGTGCCGACCTTCCGCGGGTCGGCGTCGAAGACCGCCACCACGTTGAAGCCGTGGTCGGCGAAGATGTCCGAGGAGGCGATCGCCTTTCCCAGGCGGCCGGCCCCGAACAGAGCGATGTTGTGCTGGCCGGCGGTCTGCAGGATCCGCCGGATCTCGGCGATCAGGCCGTCGACGTTGTAGCCGACTCCCCGCTTGCCGAACCGCCCGAACCCGGAGAGGTCGCGCCGGATCTGGGTCGGGTTGACGTGGGTGTACTCGGAGAGCTCGCGCGAGGAGATCGTCTCCTTGCCCATCTTCCGCGCCTGCGTGAGCACCTGCAGGTAGCGGGAAAGACGCGCCGCGACGCCGAGCGACAGCCGGGCCTCATCCGGCCCGGCTTCCTCGGCCTGCGCTGCCTCCGGAGCGCTCACGGGGTCGATGCTACCGGCCCGCAGCGGCGTCGAGGCGCTGGTTCAGGTCGTCGACGTCGAGACGGAACTCGTAGAGCTCGACACCGTCCAGGGCGATGACCGGTATGCGCTCCAGGTACCGGGCCAGCAGCCCGTCGTCGCTTTCGATGTCGACAACCTCAACCACCAGCCCCTCGCGATCGATCGAATCCAGCGCGGCCAGCGCCTCGTCGCAGAGGTGGCAGTCCTCTCGCGAGTAGACGGTGACCACCGGGCTCATCCGGCGTGCCCCGAGGTGGCGTAGGGCTCCAGCGTCGCTGCGGCCGACGGCGCCAGGGCCTGGGCCGAAAGCGCCGCGATACCGATCATCGCCGCGTTGTCGGTGCAGAGCGCCATCTCCGGCGCGTGCCACTCGACGCCCAGGGCGCCGACCCGCTCGCGCAGAGGGCCGTTGGCCGCCACCCCGCCGCCGATCGCTAAGCGCTCGATCCCGGTGACTTCGACGGCCTGCTCGAGCCGCCGGACCAGGGCGGTCACGATCGCCTCCTGGTAGGAGGCGGCGAGGTCGGCCGAGCGCTCCTGCGCGCCGGAGCCGAGGTCGCGGATCGCGTAGAGGAGGGAGGTCTTCACCCCGGAGAACGAGAAGTCGAGCCCTTCGACCCGGTCGGCTACCGGGAACG
>CAIKSH010000327.1 GCA_903830015.1 uncultured Solirubrobacterales bacterium
CACGGCTCGACGAACTCGAAGGTCCAGTAGCGATTGCCCATCTTCGGTACCTGCAGGACGAGCGGCTTCTCGAGGTCGAACTGGCCGAGCGAGTAGAGGGTGTCGACGTTCGGGGCGACGACCTGGTCGGCTCCGGCGGTGGCCAGCTTCTGGGCGTTGGCCAGCTGGTTGACCGGGGCCTGGACGCGAAGGTCGTCGGCGCGCACGCGATTGAACTCGAGCAGCGGGAAGCCGTAGGTGAAGGCCCGCTTGCCGAGCTCGAAGGCCTGGTCGGGGGTCGGCGTTGCGGCCGCGCCCTGCGCCGAAGCCGCCGGCGCCAGCGCGGCGACCGCGCCGACGGTAGCCATGAACACGAACATTCCTCTCCCGGACATGGTGCGATCTTAACGGGCGACGCCGGCAGGCGCGCCGCATTGGGCGGCCGTGGCCCGCGCCCCCGGGGCGGTATGGTGCCGCGCCATGTCCAGGATCTTCGTCGCCCGGCGCCTGCCCGGACCGGCCATAGACCGGCTCCGCGAGGCCGGCCACGAAGTGGAGGTCTACCCCGGTGAGCTGCCGCCCAGCCGCGACGAGCTGCTGGCCGGCGTCGCCGAGGCCGAGGGGCTGCTCAGCCTGCTTACCGACCGGGTCGACGGCGAGCTGATGGACGCCGCCCCGAACCTCGAGGCGATCGCCAACTTTGCCGTCGGCTGCGACAACATCGACCTCGCCGCCGCCGCCGAGCGGGGTATCCCGGTCGGCGTGGCCGCCCACGTCCTCACCGACGCCACCGCCGACCTGACCATGGCGCTTCTCCTGGCCGCCTCACGCAACATCGTCACCTCAGAGCACGACGCGCACGCCGGCCGCTGGAAGACCTGGGAGCCCGAGGGCTGGCTGGGCCGCGACCTGCGGGGCGCGCAGATGCTGGTGGTCGGCCGGGGCCGGATCGGCCAGGCGGTGGCCGAGCGCGCCGCCCCGTTCGGGATCGAGGTCACCTTTGCCGGCCGCGACGACGACCTCCTCGCCCTGCTGCCCGAGGCCGACATCGTCACCCTCCACTGCCCCCTGACCGACCAGACCCGCCACCTGATCGATACCGCTGCGCTCGAGGCGATGAAGCCCGATTCGCTCCTCATCAACACCACCCGCGGCGGCGTGGTCGACCAGGCGGCCCTGATCGCCGCCCTGGAGGCGGGAACCATCGGGGGCGCCGCCCTCGACGTGACCGACCCGGAGCCGCCTGCGGAGGGAGACCCGATCTTCACCGCGCCAAACCTCCTGCTGGTGCCGCACATCGGCTCGGCCACCGCCGCCACCCGGGCGGCGATGGGCAACTCGGCGGCCGACAACCTGCTGGCCGCGCTCGACGGGCGTCCGATGCCTACGCCGGCCCCGGCTCCGTCCTGAGTTGCGCATAGCGGTAGCGGACATCGGCTCCAACTCGACCCGGCTGCTGGTGGCCGAGGTCGACGAGCGCGGCACCGTCACCGAGCTTGAGCGCCGCAGCGAGGTGACGCGCCTGGCCGACGGGGTCGACGTAACCGGTGTCCTCTCCGGGGCGGCGATGGGCCGGGTCTTCGACGCGCTGGAGGCCTACTCCGCCGTGATCGCGCAGGCGGGAGGCGTCGACCGCTACGTCGGCGTGATGACCAGCGCCAGCCGCGACGCGGAGAACGGCGGGGAGTTTGCCACCGAGGTGGCCGAGCGCTTTGCCATCGACGCCCGCGTGATCGAGGGGGACCTCGAGGCCCGCCTCTGCTTCTTGGGTGCCGCCTGCGGGCGTCCCGCCGACGAGAGCCACCCGACCTGCGTCCTGGACATCGGCGGCGGGTCGACCGAGTTCATCGTCGGGCGCGGGCGCTCGGTCGACTTCCACGTCTCCACCCAGCTCGGCGTGGTCCGCCAGAGCGAGCGCCACCTGGGCTCCGATCCGCCGACCCCGCAGGAGCTGGCCGAGCTGGACGCCGACGCCCGTTCGACGATCGAGGCCGCCGTGCCGGCCGAAATGCGGGAGGCGGCGGAGGCGATGATCGCCGTCGCCGGGACCGCCACCTGGATGGCCTCGATCGACCTCGGCCTGGAGGCCTACGACTCGGCCCGGATCCACGGAACGCGGATCGGGCTCGAGCGCTGCCGGGAGATCGCCGCCATGCTCGGCTCGATGAGCGAGGCCGATCGCCGGGAGGTGAAGGGCCTGCACCCCGACCGGGCCCCGACCATCCTCACCGGGGCGCACATCCTCTGCACGTCGATGGAGTGCTTCGGCGTCGACGAGGTCGAGGTCTCCCAGCACGACATCCTCTATGGGGTCGCGCTCCAGGCCGCCGGCCTGGCCGACGCCTGAATCAGGCCAGGTTCGACTTGCGCGGGTAGACCACGTCGGGGTCCTGGAGGACGTTCACCAGCGCCGGCACCCCCGAGGCGAAGGCGCGCTCCAGGGCGGGCCGCAGCTCTCCGGGCTCGCGGACCAGCTCGCCGTAGCCGCCGAGCGCCGTGACGACCTCGTCGTAGCGGGTCTCGGGCCGCAGGTCGGCGATCACCGAGTAGCCGTAGAGGAACTCCATCGGGTGCTTCTCCAGCGCCCAGATCCCGTTGTTGCCCATCACCGCCACCACCGCCACTCCGTGGCGGGCCAGGGTGTCGAACTCCATGCCGCTGAATCCGAAAGCCCCGTCGCCGACCAGCAGGACAACCTGGCGGTCGGGATGGGCGAGCTTGGCGGCCAGGGCGTAACCGACCCCCGAGCCCAGGCAGCCAAACGGCCCCGGGTCGAGCCAGCAGCCGGGCTCGTAGGAGTTGATGAAGCGGCCGGCGTAGGAGACGAAGTCCCCGCCGTCGCCGATCACGATCGCGTCCCGGTTCAGGAAGTCGGCCAGCTCGGCGTAGATCCGCACCGGGTGCAGCGGCGAGCGGTCGTCCTCGAGCTCCTCGCGCTCGGCGGCGCGCTTCTCATCCTCGATCCCGCGCAGCCGCTCGATCCACGAGCCGGTCCGGTCCTCGAGCCCGGCGGTGCCTGAGCGGATCGCCTCCAGCGTCGCCGGCAGCCCTCCGTAACACTCGGCCGCCGGCTCGCGCGGATGGGCCCGCTCGGGCTCCGAGCGGTCGACGACCACGATCTCGGTGTCCTCGCCGAAGGCCTCCCCGAAGGCCAGGCGGAAGTCCATCGGCACCCCGATCACCACCGCGACGTCGGCTTCGCCCAGGCCGGCCGAACGGGCGCGGGCAAAGAAGAGCTCGTCGTCGGCCGGCACGCAGCCGCGGGCCAGGCCGTTGAGGAATACGGGGATCCGGCGCTCGCGCACCAGCTCCAACAGGGCGTTCTCGCCGTGGCCCCACCAGAGGCCGGTGCCGGCCATGATCACCGGGCGCTCGGCGTCGGCCAGGAGAGCCACCGCCCGGTCGATCCCCTCGGG
>CAIKSH010000328.1 GCA_903830015.1 uncultured Solirubrobacterales bacterium
CGGGCCTTCGGCGAGAAGCGGGACCCCTCGTTCAGCGGCAGCTGAGCGGGCCAAACCTATAATCGGCGCCGATGCCGCTCCCCCCGCGAGTCTCCATCGTCGGCGCCAGCGGCGCCCTGGGCCAGGGCCTGGCCCGCCGCTGGGCCGCGGCCAGCATCCCGCTCGCCCTCGGCTCGCGCGAGGCAGATCGCGCGCAGGCCACCGCCGACGAGCTCTCCGCCGCCGTAGCGGGGGCCGACCTGGAGTCCGGTGAGAACGCGGCAGTCGCCGGTGCGGCGCCGGTCGTGGCCGTCGCCGTTCCCTTCGCCGCCCAGGCACAGACCTACGCGTCGATCGCGGAGGCCCTGGCTCCCGGCACGGTGGTCCTCGATGCCACGGTGCCCCTGGCGACTGCGGTCGGCGGCAAGCCCACCCGCACCCTGGGCGTCTGGCAGGGCTCGGCGGCCCAGCAGGCCGCCTCGCTGGTGCCTGACGGCGTCAGCGTGGTCAGCGCCCTTCACACGGTCAGCGCGGCCCTGCTGGCCGACCCGGAACACCGCTTTGACGAGGACGTCCTGGTCTGCGGCGACGACAAGGAGTCGAAGGCCACGGTTGCCGCGCTCGTAGAGGCGATCGAGGGACTGCGCGCCGTCGATGCCGGCCCGCTCGACCAGTCGCGGATCGCGGAGTCGCTGACCGCCCTGATGATCGGGATCAACATCCGCAACAAGACCCACGCCGGAATCCGCATAACCGGCCTGTGAGCGACGGGCCGGTCGTCGTCCTGGCCGGTGGCACCGGTGGCGCCCTGCTCGCCCGGGGAATGCTCGACGTGGTCGGCGAGGAGCTCGTGGTCGTGGCCAACACCGCCGACGACATCGAGATCTACGGCGCCGCCGTCTCTCCCGACCCCGACCTGGTCACCTTCACGCTCGCCGACATCATCGACGCGCGCGGCTGGGGTATCGACGGCGACACCTTTGGGGAGATGGAACGCCTCCGCGAAGCCGGGGAGGAGATCTGGTTCAACCTCGGCGACCGCGACCTGGGCTGGTGCCGGCGCCGCAGCGAGCTCCTCGCCGACGGCCTTACCCCGACCGAGGCGATGGCCCAGCTCGCGGGAAGCCTCGGCCTGCGGGCGACCGTGCTCCCGATGGCCGACGAGCCGGTGCGCACGCGCCTTACGGTCGACGGGCGACCGGTCGGCCTGCAGGAGTTCCTCATCCGCAAGCAGGCGCGGGGCGCGATAGAGGCGGTCGGGTTCGAGGGGGTCGGAAAGGCCCGTCCGACCCGGCAGGTCCTTGACGCGCTGGCGAGCGCCCGGGCGATCGTCATCGGCCCCTCCAACCCCGTGATCTCGATCGGGCCGATCCTCGCCCTGCCGGGGATGGGCGAAGCGCTCGCCGCCGCCCCGGCGCCGGTGGTGGCCGTATCGCCGATCGTCGGCGGAAAGGTGCTGAAGGGCCCGACCGCCGCCTGTATGGCCGCCTGGGGACTGCCGGCCACCACCGAAGGGGTCGCATCGGCATGGGAGGGCGTCGCCGACCTCCTGATCGCCGACGAGCAGGCGCCGGGCGCGGCCCTGCCGGTTCGCGTGGCCGCGACGCTCATGGACACTCCCGAGCGACGCGAGGCGCTCGCCCGGGACGCACTCGAGGCCTCCGACGCGCTATCCGTACAGCCATGAGCCTCGTCGCCGTCCTGCCCGTGAAGCGCTTCTCTACCGCCAAGGAGCGCCTGGCCGAGGACGGCCTGACCGCCGGCGAGCGGATGGCGCTGGCTACCGGCATGCTGAACGACGTGCTCGCCGCGCTGCGCCGGTGCGAGGCGATCGACGACGTGGTCGTGGTCACCGGCGAGCCCGGCGCCGAGGCGATGGCCCGCGGAGCCGGCGCCCAGGTACTGCCCGACTCGCCCCAGGACGAACACAGCGACGCCGCCGTTCGCGGGGTGCAGTGGGCGATCTCCGACGGCGCCTTCGCCGCCCTGCTGGTGGCCAGCGATACGCCGGCGCTCGACCCTGCCGACGTCGACCGCCTGGCCGACTCGATCGGCGAGGGGCCCGAAGTGGTGATCTTTCCCGACCGCCACGGCGAGGGGACCAACGCGCTCCTCCTGCAGCCGCCGGACGTGA
>CAIKSH010000329.1 GCA_903830015.1 uncultured Solirubrobacterales bacterium
GCTCTCGTTGATGTTGAGGGCCAGCGCGGTGGACGGCGCGGCGAGCACCGCCGCCGCGGTGGCGCCCAGGGCGATCAGCCGGGCGCGCATCAGGCCGCGCCGCCGCTCTCGGCGCGGTCGAAGGGCCGCATCACGAGAGTGAAGGAGAAGTTGACGGTGAAGACGAGCAGGAAGAGGACGGCCGCCGCGAGCCCGGCGTCGTTCTCGATCATGCCGGTGCCGAAGATGATCACCGCGACCAGCCAGCCGCGGCCGATCATCGAGCCGGTGACGATCCCGGCGACCTGGCGGGGCTCGTCGCTGGCCTCGGCCCGGCGGTTGGTCCAGGTGGCGATCGCCTTCTGCAGGCCCCAGGCCACGGCACCGGCGCCCCAGCCGAGAAGCGGCCAGCCGGCCACGAGAAAGACCGGCAGCGCGACGGCGAGGACGATCAGGTCGATGTGTCGGAAGACCGGCACGCGGGGGCGGACGTTATCGCATGCACGGACTTTGTGATCGCTTAGTGACAGTTCGTATCCGTCGTCACTAACGGGGTTTTTCCGGGTTTGCGCGCCGGCCGCTCAGGCGGCCCGCAGCGGCCGGACCGAGGCCACGATCCGGCCGGTCATCAGCTCGGCGACGCGCTCGTAGACGTCGCGGTTGACGCCCATTCCGCAGTGGCTGCTGGCCACCTCCACGTGGCGCGCCTGCGGGTCCAGGCACGCCCGCCAGTGGATCACCCCGTCGCTGCGCGAGTAGAGCGACGCGAAGCCGACCCGCGTTGGGAGCCGGTCGTCCATGTCGGTCCAGAAGTCGGTGCAGCAGCCGATCGGCTCGAGCCCGAAGCGGTAGGCGTTCCAGCTCTCCTCGCAGCCGCCGGCGATCAGGCTCCTGGCCCCCAGGCGCTGGGCCCGCTGGACGCTGCGGATCTGGAAGCGGACCAGGCCGTGGATGTCCTCCATGCTGGCCACGAGCGGCGACCCCAGGGTGATCACGCGGTCGACACGGTCCGGATGGCGGACGGCGAGTACGCGCCCGAACATTCCGCCGCGGCTGTGCCCGATGACCGAGACCGGGCGCCCGTGGCGGTCGCTGAGCTCGATCACCTTCTCCTCGAGCTCGCCGATCGCCTTCTCCGAGCAGCCGATGTTGGAGCGGATCCCCGAGCCGTAGGTCCGGTAGCCGATCCGGCGCAGCCAGCGGCTCATCATGAAGAGGCTCTCGTCGCCGGCCAGGAAGCCCGGGATCAGGAGGACCGGGGCCCCGTCACCTTCCTCCACGCCCGATCCGCGCCATACGGGGCTGGCCAGGAGCGCGGCGACCTCACCGGCCATCCTCGTCTCACGCCAGATTTCGGGCCCTCCCCCAAACACGCCGGCGAACCGTAGACCGCCGGCAGGACGGGGTGCAACCCGCCGTGAAAACCCCTGCAAAACGGGGCCTGAGAGCCGTCGGGGCCGACCGCGCTTACTCGACCAGGACGGTGTCGGCCGGGTCGTACGGAGGCGAGCAGCAGCAGAACAGGACGAGCTCGTCCGGGCCGGGGTTCCAGAGCTTGTGGTCGGTCCCGGGCGGGATGAGCACACAGTCTCCGGGGCCCACGTCGAACTCCTCGTCGCCGACCAGCAGCCGGCCGCTCCCGGCGGTAAACCAGTAGATCTCCTCGGCGACCACGTGATGGTGGTGGATCGTCGAGCCCCCGGGCGGAACGCGGGCCTCGGCGAAGCTCTGGTTGACCGAGGGAAGGCTGACGCGGCCGGCCAGCTCACGGATCGTCGAGCCGTCGTCGGTGATGAACGGGCGGGCGGTATCGAGCCGTGATCTGTGGGCCATGGGGCGAAAGCTAGCTTCCGGCGGGCCGGCCGGCGACTGTTAGCCTCGCGCCATGGCCTCCTCCACGCGCAGCCGCGGCGCTCCGACGGCCCGCCGCCAGGCGATCGAGACCTCGCTGCTGGAGGCGACCGAGACGCTGCTGGAGGAGGGGGTTCCCTTCTCCGAGCTCAGCGTGGAGCGGATCGCCCGCCGCGCCGGGATCTCCCGCACCGCCTTCTACTTCTACTTCGCCGACAAGCGCGAGCTGCTGATCCGGCTCACCGAGGACGTCAACGCCCTGATCCTCGAGCAGGCCAACCTCTGGTGGGAGCACGCGGGAGAGCCGGCCGACCGCGTGCGCCAGGCGATCGAGAACTCGCTGGCCATCCAGCGTGAGCACGCGGCCCTGCTCGGCGCGGTGGCCGAGGCCGCGACCTACGACGAGAAGGTCGCAGAGCACCAGCGCCACCTGGTGGCCCGGGTCGCCGAGGTCACCGAGCGCCACGTGGAGGCCGAGAACGCGGCCGGCCACACCCGCTGCGCCGACCCGCGGGCCACCGCCTTCGCGCTGACCCTGATGACCGACGCCGCCTTCCGGCAGCTCGACGCCGCCCCCGGGGAGGCGGCCGACGAAGGGCTCGTCGAGGCGCTGACCGCGATCTGGGTGCGGTCGATCTACCTGAGCGACTGAGCGGCCCGGCTCAGGCCGGCGCCGGCACGCTCAGGTGCTCGTAGAGCGGGTAGCGCGAGGCCACCGTCCGGACGCGCTCGGCGAGCTCGGCCTTGGTGCCGTCGAAGTCGCCGGCCAGCGCCTCGGCGATGATCCCGCCGACCTCGGAGAAGTCCTCTACGCCCAGGCCGCGGGTGGCCAGGGCCGAGGTGCCGATCCGCAGCCCGCTGGTGACCATCGGTGGGCGGGGGTCGAACGGGACGGCGTTGCGGTTGACGGTGATCCCGATCTCCTCGAGCCGGTCCTCGGCGGCCTGGCCGTCGAGCTCGGACTCGCGCAGGTCCACGAGGGCGAGGTGATCGTCGGTGCCGCCGGTGAGGACGTCGACGCCGGCCGCCCGCGCCGCATCGGTCGTGAGGGCTCCGGCGACCGCCTGGGCGCCGGCGATCGTGCGCTCCTGCCGCTCACGGAAGCCTTCGGTGGCGGCGATGCCCAGGGCGACCGCCTTGGCGGCGATCACGTGCATCAGCGGGCCGCCCTGCTGGCCGGGGAAGACGGCGGAGTTGATCGCCTTGGCGTGCTCCTCGCGGCAGAGGATGATTCCCGAGCGCGGACCCCCAAGGGTCTTGTGGACGGTGCTGGTCACCACGTCGGCGTAGGGCACCGGGCTGGGGTGAAGCCCGGCGGCGACCAGGCCGGCGAAGTGGGCCATGTCGACGAGCAGGTAGGCCCCCACCTCATCGGCGATCTCGCGGAAGCGGGCGAAGTCCAGGTGGCGCGGGTAGGCCGACCAGCCGGCGATGATCATCTTCGGGCGCCGCTCCCGGGCCAGCTCGGCGAGCGCGTCCATGTCGACCAGGTAGTCGTCGGGCGAGACCTCGTAGGCGGCGATGTCGTAGAGGCGACCGGAGAGGTTGAGCTTCATCCCGTGGCTCAGGTGGCCGCCGTGGGCGAGCGAGAGGCCCATCAGCGTGTCGCCCGGCTCGAGCAGCGCGTGGAAGACGGCGGCATTGGCCTGGGCGCCGGAGTGGGGCTGGACGTTGGCGTGCTCGGCCCCGAAGAGCGCCTTGGCCCGGTCGATGGCCAGCTGCTCGGCGATGTCGACGAACTCGCAGCCGCCGTAGTAGCGCTTGCCCGGGTAGCCCTCGGCGTACTTGTTGGTCAGGACGCTTCCCTGGCACTCGAGAATCGCCTCGGGCACGAAGTTCTCGGAGGCGATCATCTCCAGCGTTCGCTGCTGGCGGTCGAGCTCGAGCCGCAGGACGTCGGCGATCTGCGGGTCGACCTCGCTCAGCGGGGCGCTCAGGAACTCGGATCCGGAAGCTGTATCGGCCATCGTGAGGGCAGGTTACCAGCGGCCGCGGGCCGTCCCGTCAGGCGATTCTCGCCGCCACCTCGTCTTCGCCCAGTGCGCCGGCCCTGACCACCGACCAGGCGCCTTCGAACTCGTACGAGCGCAGGTCAACCACGGTGGAAGGCTCCCCGGGAAGCTCGCCGCCGTCGAGCACGAGGTCGGCCTCCTCGCGGATACGGGACGGGACCTGCGAGACGCGGCTGGCCTCGGGCTGGCCGTGAAGATTGGCGCTGGTCTGCAGGATCGGCCAGCGCATCTCCTCGAGAGCGGCCGTGGCGGCCCCGAGCGCGGGAACCCGGACCCCGAGGGTGCCGGTATCCGTCCCGCAGGCCAGGGGAAAGCGCGCGGCCGGATTGGGCAGGAGGGCGAGGACCGGACCCGGCAGCAGCGCCGAGAGGGCCTGGTGGGTGCGCGGGCCGATCTCGGGCAGGGACTCCAGGGCGCGTTCGAGCGAGAAGAACATCACCGCGGAAGGCTGGTCCGGGTCGCGGCCCTTCATCGCGCAGAGCCGGCGGTGCGCCTCGCGGTGTCCCGGGTCGCAGGCCACCCCGTAGACGGTGTCCGAGGGGAAGACGGCCACCCCCCCGACGGCCATGCAGCGCTCGAGGACCTTGGCGTCGGCGGGCTCGACGGCCGGGCTCATCTCGTGGCCACCACGACGCGCTCGATAACGGCCAGGTCGGTGACCGTCCCGGCCTGGGCAAAGCCGGCCGCCCGGGCCAGAGCGGCCACGCCGTCGGCCTGGCCCTGCCCCACTTCCACCGCGAGCAGCGAGGCCCGGGTCGCCGCAGCGGCGGGAAGGAGCCGGCGGATCAGATCCAGGCCGTCGGGCCCGGCGAAGAGGGCGCCCGGCGGCTCGTGGGCCAGGTCGGGAGCGAGAAGCTCGCGGTCGGCCTCCGCCACGTAGGGCGGATTGGCCAGGATCGCGTCCCAGTCGTGGCCCAGCCCGTCGAGCAGGTCGGCGCGCTCGAGAACGACGTCGAGCCCGAGCCGGTCCCGGTTGGCCGCCGCGACCTCCAGCGCTTCGGGACTGATGTCGCTGCCAGCCACCTCCAGGTCGGGCCGCTCGTGCTTGAGGGCCAGCGCCACCGCACCGCTGCCGGTACCGACGTCCAGGACCTTCGCCCCGGCCGGCAGGCCGAGGGCCGCTTCGACCAGCAGCTCGGTCTCCGGGCGCGGCACCAGGACGCGGCCGTCCACCTCGAGCTCGATCCAGCGAAAGCCCTTTCGGCCGACCAGGTAGGCGACCGGCACGCGGTCGCGCGAGCGGCGCGTGACCAGGTCGCGGAAGCGCCGGGCCTGCTCGCCGGTCAGCTCGCGCCCGGGACCGGTTACAAGGGCCTCGCGCCCGGTGCCGACGGCCTCGGCCAGCAGCAGCTCGGCGTCGAGCCTCGGGGTGGCGCTGCCCGACGCGCCGATCGCCACCACCGCGCTGTCCAGCGCTTCGGCGACGGTCGCTCCCCGCATCAGCCGCCCTCGGCCTGCGCGGCCAGGAGGCGGCTCTTCTCGTCGGCCTGGAGCGCGGCGGTGAACTGGCCCAGGTCGCCGCCGAGCACGGCGTCGAGGTCGTGGACGGTGAGCTTCACGCGGTGGTCGGTGACGCGCCGGTCGGGGTAGTTGTAGGTGCGGATCTTCTCCGAGCGCTCCCCGGTGCCCACCTGGGCGCGACGGTCGGCGGCGATCTCGGCGTTCTGCTCGGCGATCGCCTGCTCGTAGAGGCGGGCGCGAAGGACGCGCATCGCCTTCTCGCGGTTCTGCAGCTGGCTCTTCTCGTCCTGCATCGAGACGACGAGGCCGCTGGGCCGGTGCGTTATGCGAACCGCCGAGTCGGTGGTGTTGACCGACTGGCCGCCGGGCCCGGAGGAGCGAAAGACGTCGACCTGGAGGTCGTTCGGGTCGACCTCGACGTCGACCTCCTCGGCCTCCGGCAGGACGGCCACGGTCGCGGTACTGGTGTGGATCCGGCCCTGGGACTCGGTTACCGGTACCCGCTGGACCCGGTGGGTGCCCCCCTCGAACTTGAAGACCGAGTAGGCACCGTCGCCCTTGATCGCGAAGGTGTACTTGCCCTCCGATGCCTCGAGCGACTCGACCTGGAAGCCGCGGGCCTCGGCGTAGCGCATGAGCATCCTCTGGAGGTCGCCGGCCCAGATTCCGGCCTCCTCCCCGCCCGTTCCGCCCTGGATCTCGACGATCACGTTCTTGGCGTCGTTCGGGTCGCCCTCGACCATGGCCAGGCGCAGCTCCTCCTCGAGCTCGGCGATCTGCGCCTCGGACTGGGCCAGCAGCTCGCGCACCTCCTCGTCGTCTCCCCCTTCGGCGATCAGCTCGCGGGCCCCGGCCGCGTCGTCGCTGGCCCGTCGCCACCGGGCGGCCAGGGCGGCCGCGTCTTCAAGGCGCCGGTATTCGCGCCCGACCTGGGCGTAGCGCTCCCGGTCGGAGATCACCTCGGGGTCGGTGATCTCCTGCGAGAGCTCGGCAAAACGCGTCTCGATCCGTTCGACGAGAGCCTCGATCATCAGGGCGGTGAGGGTATCGGGCAGGCCTGCAGCGGCCGGCGGTCAGGCAGCGATCTCGACGCCCACCAGATCGGCGTCGACGGGACCGTCGTCCTCCAGCGCCAGCGTCGCCTCCATGGCGACGATGGCCACCGCGAGCTGGCTGAGGTCGGGCTCGCGCGTGGTCAGGAGCTGGAGCTTGAGCCCGGGCCACATCAGGACCTGGACGATCCGGTTGGTCCGGTGGCGGCCGAAGTACTTGATGATCTCGAACGAGATCCCGGCGATCAGGGGAACCCCGACGATGCGGCTCACCACCAGCGCCCACCAGGGCAGGAGCCCGAGCGGCGAGAAGACGAAGATCGCGACGATCATGACGATCAGCAGGAAGCTCGTGCCGCAGCGCGGGTGCAGGCGGGAGAAACGCTGGGCGTTCTCCGGCGTGAGCGGCAGCCCGGCCTCGTAGCAGGAGATCGTCTTGTGCTCGGCGCCGTGGTACTCGAATACGCGGCGCAGGTCGCGAAGCTTCGAGAGGAGGATCAGGTAGCCCAGGAAGATCGCCGTGCGCAGGATCCCCTCCAGGAGCCAGAAGAGGAAGGCCGAACCGAGCTGCTCCTTGACCAGGTTGGCGAGGGTGACCGGGACGATGAAGAAGAGGCCGATCGCCAGGGCCAGCGAGAAGACGATGGTCAGCCCCCAGGCGAACCCCGAGATCGGCTCCTCGTGCTCAGGGGTCTGGGCGTTGGCCGAGATCCCGAGCGCCTTGAAGCCGATCACCAGCGACTCGCCGAGGGCGACCACGCCGCGGATGATCGGCAGGCGCAGCAGCCGGTGGCGGGTGAGGACCGAGACGCTCTTGTTGGCCTCGACGTCGATCGGCCCCCGCGGCGGGTCATTCATGTCGGCCCGCTCGCCCTTCTCGTCGAGCTGGTCGGGCGCCGGCAGGCGGCAGGCCACCGCCCAGCCTCCGACGCCGCGCATCATCACTCCCTCGAGCACCGCCTGGCCGCCGATCGGCGCATCGGCGGTGGCGGCCCACTCGGCCGGCTCGGAGTCGAGCGCGGGTGCCGGCGGTGCCTCGGCGGGCGCCCCCATGTGAAGCTCAGGACTTGGCCGACGAGCGCTTGGCGGCGCGGCGGCGGAAGCGCTCCACGCGACCGCCGGTGTCGACCAGCTTCTGGCGCCCGGTGTAGAACGGGTGGCAGTTCGAGCAGATTTCGACGTGCAGCTCGGGCAGGGTCGAACGGGTCACGAACTCGTTGCCGCAGGTGCAGCGAACGGTGGACTCGACGTAATCGGGGTGGATCTCGGACTTCATCGGGACGACCGAGTCTAGCCGGAGGCCGGGCAGCGCAGCTCGGCGCTGTTGTTGGTTTCGCTGCGCTCCTCGATCGCCGAGCCGGAGTCGACGGTGACGGTGACCTTCGAACCCGCCGGGCAGGAGACCGGCTCGAAGACGATCGGCCGCGCGCGGCCGGTACCAAGCGAGGCGACCTTCTCGATGGCCAGCTGGCGGCCGGCGGAGGTGAGCTTCACCTCGAAGGCCCCGGCGGCCCGGCCCAGGTTGCGCACCACGACGACGATTCCGCCCGAGCCGGCGCGCGCGGCGACGCCGAGGTCGGGGCGGGGGTCGGGCTGGACGCAGCTCTTCGCTGCGCGCACCGCGCTGCGAACCGTCCGGCCGGAGACGCTCAGCCACCGGTAGCTGACCGTTGCGCGGTAGGCACTGCCGAGCCGCAGGCCGTTCACCTGCTTGGTCACCTTGAATCCACCGGCCCCGGGCGCGGCGGCGTCCCAGCTACCGAAGGTGGAGACCCCGCGCAGCGGCTTCCAGATCCCGCCGATGTCGGGCCGGGTGAAGAGGTCGAAGCGCATCAGCAGCCGGTTGGCCTTCGGGCTCGCCGGCATCGTCGCGCTGAAGACCGCCGAGCGGCCGGCCTCGCCCGCCGTCAGGCAGCTCTCGAGGGAGGCGCCGAGGCCGGGTTCGGCGGCCGTACCGGCCGGCGCCGGGAGGCTCGCCCCGGCCGGGGCGGCAACCAGCGCAGCGGCTGCCAGGACAGCGGCTGCGGATGCGGGCAGGGAGAAGCGGGCCATCAGCAATTCCTAACACGGGGGCCCCGCGGATGTTGCGGTTTGGGGGCCGTGACCGGTCAGGTGACCTGGTAGAGCGGGCCGTCTCCGCCCTCGGGGGTGGTGAGCCGCCCGCCCTTGGCCGTGATCGCCCCGCACTGAACGCAGTTGGTGTAGTTGACGATCACGTCGACGTCGCCCTCCTCGGGGGCGTCGTCGGGGATCTCGTAGACGCCGGCCGGGCACATCCACTTCCACGTCTCGGCCACGACCCGCGGAACGTTGGTCTGGACCCGGATGTGGTTGGGGGCGTCGTCACGGGTCTGGTTCCCGGTGATGTAGACGCTCGAGAGCTTGTCGAAGGTGTACTTGCCGTCGGGCTGGACGTA
>CAIKSH010000330.1 GCA_903830015.1 uncultured Solirubrobacterales bacterium
AAGTTGAGCGGCAGGTAGCGGCGCGTCTCGCCCAGGAGCCGGTCGTCGATGTTGGAGATGAGGCCGGTCTCGAACTTCTTGCCGAAGCGCCCGAGCTGGAGGTTGGTCTCCTTGAAGGGCTTCCAGTAGGGGATCGAGTCGGGCAGGAAGCCGGCCCGCGAGGGCTCCAGCGGCCAGCCGATCTCCTCGGCGATCTGGACCGCCACGCGGCGCAGGACCTCGGCGTAGAGCTCGTAGGAGCCGGCCTCGATCTCGTGCTGGAGCTCGAGGAAGCGGGGGAAGATGACGCTGGTGTCCTCGATCTCGAAATCCTGGGCGGCGGCCTCCTTCTCGAAGGCGTCGATCACCCCGGTCTCCCAGTCGATCAGGGTTCCGTAAACGTCGAAGGTGACCCAGTTGACTTTCTTGGGAAGCGGCATCCGGACCCGCATTCTAGGAAGGCGCGCCCTCCCGGCCCTCTCCGCTACGGTTCCGCGGACCTCATGGACCTCCTCGAGTACCAGGGAAAGCAGCTCTTCGCCCGCCACGAGATCCCCGTCCCATCCGGCATTCCGGCGCGCACGGTGGACGAGGCGGTGGCCGCCGCCGAGAAGGTCGGTTTCCCGGCCGTGATCAAGGCGCAGGTGAAGATCGGCGGCCGCGGGAAGGCCGGCGGGATCAAGATCGCCGCCAACGCCGACGAGGCCCGCGAGAGCGCCGAGGCGATCCTGGGCATGGACATCCGCGGCTTCACCGTCCACGAGCTCTGGGTCGAGGAGGCCTCCGATATCGCCTCCGAGTACTACGCGTCGGTGATCTTCGACCGCTCGGCCAAGGCCCCGCTCGTAATGCTCTCCACCAAGGGCGGCATGGACATCGAGGCGGTCGCCGAGGAGGACCCGGACGCCATCGCCACCCTCCACGTCGACCCGCTGCTCGGCTTCCAGCCCTACCAGGGCCGGCGCCTGGCCTTCGAGGCCGGGGTCGACGCCGACGTCGTGCGCCCGGTCGGCGAGTTCCTCGCCCGCCTGTACGACACCTTCATCGCCGAGGAGGCGATGCTCGTCGAGGTCAACCCGCTGATCGTCACCACCGACCGCCAGGTGCGCGCCCTGGACTCGAAGGTCACCCTCGACAACAACTCGCTCTTCCGCCACAAGGAGAACGCCGAGCTGCGCGACCCGAGCGCCGAGGACCCGCAGGAGGAGATGGCCCGCGAGGCCGGGCTGGTCTACGTAAAGCTCGACGGCGACATCGGGATCCTGGGCAACGGAGCCGGCCTGGTCATGAGCACGCTCGACGTGGTCACCCAGTTCGGGGGCTCGCCGGCCAACTTCCTGGACATCGGCGGCGGCGCCAAGCCGGAGGCGATCACCCGCGCGGTGGAGATCATCTGCTCCACCGAGAAGGTCACGGCGGTCCTCTTCAACATCTTCGGCGGGATCACCCGCTGCGACGACGTGGCCAGCGGCCTGATCGACGCCTTCAAGAGCTCGCCGCCGAGCGTCCCGATGGTCGTGCGCCTCGACGGCACCAATGACGAGGCCGGCCGCAAGCTGCTCGCCGATGCCGACCTGCCGGGGCTCCACTCCGCCTCGAC
>CAIKSH010000331.1 GCA_903830015.1 uncultured Solirubrobacterales bacterium
GCCGGTGATGGTCCCCGCCGACAGCGTTCCCGTCATGGCGCCGGCGCCGGCGCCGGGCGTTCCCGTCGGCCCCGCCCCCGGCCAGGAACCCCGTCAGGTGGCCGGCGTCTTCAACCCGTCGATGCCCTCGGCTCCCGCGCCCAGCCGCGGCAACGGCGGGGCCGGCAACCCCGGATCGGGTCCGCGTCAGGTCGCCGACGTTCCGCCGGCCCTCCCCACCAAGCCGGTGAACACTCCTGGCAGCGGCGGCGACACGAAGCCGGGGAGCACCACCAGCCCGGGTTCCAGCACGCCCAACAAGCCCGCCGACACGCCGTCCGGCTCCAAGCCGGGCAGCAGCCCGTCCGCTCCTGGCGGCTCCAAGCCCTCGGAGAAGCCCGCGCCCACGCCCGTTGCGCCGGAGCCAAAGCCCTCCAAGCCCGCTGAGAAACCGGCCGAGAAGCCCGAGAAGCCCGAGAAGCCGACGAGCGTCCCGAGCAAGTCGGAGGGCGGTGACTCCGGAAAGGGCAACTCCGGGGGCGGCCCGGGCGGCTCAGGTGGCCCCGGCAAGACCACCCCTTCCCCGGGCAAGGGCGGCGGCAAGGGGAAGAGCGGGGACGACTGAAGTCGCGGTCGCCGCTCAGGCGGTGATCGAGACCATGCGTTCGATCGGCAGCCGGGCCCGCTCGGCGAGCTCGGGCGCAACCTTTACCTCGCCGGTCATGTCGCGCAGGGAGTCGCGCAGCTTCTCGAGCGTGATCATCTTCATGTAGCGGCAGCTGGCCTCCCGGTTGGCCGGGATGAACTCAACGTCCGGCGCCGCCTGGCTCAGTGGGTAGAGCATCCCGGTCTCGGTGGCGACGATCACCTGCCGGCCCTTCTGGTCGGCCTCGGCCATCTCGGCGTACTTCATCATCCCGCCGGTCGAGAGCATCTGGACGTTCTCGGCGTCCACGTCCCCGGCGGCGACGTACTCCATCACCGAGGTGACGCAGCCGCACTCGGGATGGATCAGGAACTCGGCCCCCGGGTACTCGGCCCGGACCTCGGTGATATCCGAGGGCCGGATGCCGGCGTGAACGTGGCACTCGCCGTCCCAGATCCGCATGTTGGCGTGGCCGGTGGTCTTCTGGACATAGGCGCCCAGGAACATGTCCGGGCCGAAGAGGATCTCCACGTCGGGCCCGTGCTCGGCGATGACGTGCTCGACTACGGCCTTGGCGTTCGAGGAGGTGCAGCAGTAGTCGGTGAGGGCCTTGATCGCCGCCGTGGTGTTGACGTACATCACCGTGATCGCACCGGGGTGGCGTGACTGCCAGTCGGCGAGCTGCTCCGGGGTGATCGAGTCGGCCAGCGAGCAGCCGGCGTCATGGTCGGGCAGGAGGACGGTCTTGTCCGGGGCGAGGATCGAGGCGGTCTCGGCCATGAAGTGCACGCCGCAGAAGGCGATCACCGGCTCGTCGACCTTCGCTGCCTTCTGCGAGAGGGCGAGCGAGTCGCCGACGAAGTCGGCCACGTCCTGGACCTCGGGCACCTGGTAGTTGTGGGCCAGGATCACCGCGCCGCGGTCGGCGGCCAGCCCGCGGACCTCGGCCTTCATCTCCTCCAGCGCCGCCGGGTCGGCCGGGGCCTCGCCGGCCATGGGCAGCGGCTCGGCGCTCACGGCGAGAGCTCCAGGGCCATCGAGAGATCGAGTACGGGGGCCGAATGGGTCATTGCGCCAACCGACACGAATTGTACGCCCGTCTGGGCCACCGCCCGGACGGTCTCCAGGTTCACCCCGCCGCTGGCCTCGAGCACCGCGCGCCCGTCAACGTGGGCGACCGCTCCCTGCAGCTCGTCGACGCCCATGTTGTCGAGCAGGAGCCTCTCCGCCCCGGCCGCCAGGGCCTCGTCGATGTCGGCGACGCTGAAGCACTCCACCTCGAGCGGGATACCCGGGAAGGCCTCACGGGCGGCGCGGA
>CAIKSH010000332.1 GCA_903830015.1 uncultured Solirubrobacterales bacterium
GATCTCTCGATCTGCGTCCACGGCGATACGCCGGGGGCTATCGCCCTCGCCGCGCAGATCCGCCAGGCGCTGGCCGGCGAGGGGATCGAAGTGAGGGCCTTCGCGTGAGCGCAGTCGAGGTCCGGCCCGCGGGCGAGCGCGGCGCCCTGGTCGAGCTGGAAGACAACGCCGCGGTCCACGCGCTGGCCGCGGCGCTGGAGCCCCGCCGCGGTTCGGAGCTCGAGGAGATAGTGCCCGGAGACCGCACGCTCCTGCTCGTCTGGAATGGGGAGGCGCCGCCACCGGCCGCGGTGCAGGAGCTGGTCGTCGCCGCCGGGTCGGGCGCCGTGCCCCCCGCGGCCGAGCCGGTGCGGCTCTCCGTCACCTACGACGGTCCCGACCTGGCCGAGGTGGCGGCAGCCTGCTCGATCTCCACCGAGGAGTTCGTCGAGCGCCATCTCGCTGCCGACTACCGCGTCGCCTTCATCGGCTTCGCCCCGGGCTTTGCCTACCTCACCGGCGGTGACCCCGGCCTCAGGCCTCCGCGCCGGGCCGAGCCCCGCACCCGCGTGCCGGCCGGCGCCCTGGCCATCGCCGGGCCGTACTCGGCGGTCTACCCGCGCGAGTCGCCGGGCGGATGGAACCTCGTCGGCAGCTGCGATGCGCGCCTCTTCGACCCCTCGCAGGAACAGCCGGCGCTCCTGGTCGCCGGAGCCGCCGTGCGGCTGGTGCCGGCGTGAGCGGCGGATTTGAGGTGATCCGGCCCGGGCCGCTGACCACGGTCCAGGACCTCGGGCGCCCCGGCCACGCCCACCTGGGCGTCCCCCGCGCCGGCGCGGCCGATCGCGACTCCCTGAAGCTCGCCAACCGGCTGGTCGGCAACCCCGAGGGCGCCGCCGGCCTTGAGTGCACGCTCTCGGGCCCGGCGCTGCGGTTCGACGAGGCGGCCGTGGTGGCCGTGACCGGCGCCGAGGTCCCGGTGACCGTGGACGGCGAGGCGCTGGAGACCAACGCCGCGATCGACATTCCGGCCGGAGGCGTCCTGGACGTGGGAACGACCACCGCCGGGCTGCGTCCCTACGTGACCATCCGGGGCGGCATCGAGGCCGAGCCGTTACTGGGGAGCCGCTCGCGCGACACCCTGAGCGGGCTGGGCCCCGACCCGCTGGCCGCCGGGGACCGGCTCCAGGCCGGAACGGCGAAGGGGCCGCGGCCGGCGATCGGCGTGGCGCCGGTGGCGGCGCCGGTGGCGACCGCGACCTTGAGAATCACGCCGGGGCCCCGACAGGACTGGTTTACCCCGGAGGCGCTGGAGCTGCTCACCACCGCCGAGTGGGAGGTCGCCAACGAGTCGAACCGCTCAGGCACCCGGCTGAACGGACCCCCGCTCCCACGGGCCCGGGAGGGCGAGCTGCTCTCCGAAGGCCTGGTCGAGGGCGCGGTGCAGGTCCGCCACTCCGGACTGCCGATGATCATGCTCGCCGACCACCCGACCACCGGGGGCTACCCGGTGATTGCGGTGGTCACCGCCGCCGACCTGCCGAAGGTCGCCCAGGCCCGCCCCGGGCAGGAGCTGCGCTTCCGGCCGGCCTGACGGAGGGGGCGGGATTCGAACCCGCGGTCCGGGGTTACCGGACGCCGGTTTTCAAGACCGGTGCATTCGACCACTCTGCCACCCCTCCGCCGGTCATTGTGGCAGGCGCGATGCCCGCTCCCGGGTAGCCGTCAGCCGGCGGGAACCTGCTGGGTGATGCAGTGGACGTTCCCCCCGCCGAGAAGGATCTCGCGACCGGGCACCGGCACCACCTCCCGCTCCGGGAAGAGCTCCGCGAGGACGGAAAGGGCTTCGTCGTCGGTGCGCTCGTCGAGCATCGGGGCGATCACCCGGCCGTTGGCCAGGTAACAGTTGGCGTAGCTGCCGGCCAGGCGCTCGCCGGCCGGTCGCGGGAGCGTCCCGGGCGCCGGCTCGATCCCCGCCGCCTCCTGCTCGGTCATGTAGAGCGGGCCCGGGTTGGGCAGCAGCACCACCTCCAGCTCGCGGCCCTTCGCATCGCGGGCCGCGCGCAGGCGCTCCAGGGCATCGACCGAACGGGCGTGCTGCGGGTCCGACTCGTCCTCGCACCACTGGAGCCCCACGACCCCGGGCCGCGCGAAGAAGACGACGTCGTCGACATGGCCGTCGGTCTCGTCCTCGACCACGCCCAGCCCGAGCCAGATGACCTTCGATACGCCCAGGTAGTCCTGCAGGTGGCGCTCGATCTGCTCCCGGTCCAGTTCCGGGTTGCGGTTCGGATTGAGCAGGCACTCCTCGGTCGTAATGCAGGTGCCCTCGCCGTCGACGTGGATCGAGCCGCCCTCGAGGATCAGCGGGGCCCGGTAGCGGTCCATTCCCTCGAACTCGAGTACCTGGCGGGCCACCTCCTCGTCCTTCTCCCAGTTGTCGTAGAGACCACCGAGCTCGCCGCCCCAGGCGTTGAAGCGCCAGTCCACCCCGCGCCGGGTGCCTTCGCCGACCACGATGCTGGGGCCCACGTCGCGCATCCAGGCGTCGTCGCTCTCCATCTCGACCACCTCGACGGCCGGCGGCAGCATTGCCGTCGCCCGCTCAATCTGCCCGGGGGGAACCCCCATCCGCACCGGCTCGGCGGCGGCGATCGCTCCGGCCACCTCACAGAAGGCCTCCTGTACCGGGCCGGCGCCGTCACGCCAGGTGTCGCCCCGGACCGGCCAGAGCATCCAGGTTGCCTCGTGAGGCTCGAACTCGCCTGGCATCCGGAAGCCGTCGGCGGCGGGCGTTCCCTGGAGGGCCTCGCTCATCGCCGGAATCCTACGGGCCACCCCCGGAGCCGGGGCCCTAGCCTCTGGACAGTGAGCACCTTCGTCCGCCACTTCCCCGCCGTCGAGGCCCGCTCGCTCGACGGGCGCCGGCTGATGCTCCCCTCCGAGCTCGGCGGGGAGCAGAACCTGCTCGCCGTCGCCTTCCGGCGAAACCACCAGGGCGACGTAGACAGCTGGGTGGAGGAGTTCGCCGCCGCCGGCGAGACCCACCCGGGGCTCGAGAGTTACGAAATCCCGGTGATCAGCCGGCGCTGGGCGCCGGCCCGCGGGTTCATCGACGGGGGCATGGCCGCGGCGATCGGAAAGCCGGACGTCCTCGCCCGGACCCTCACCGTCTACGGGGACGTCTCGCGGGTCTCCGAAGCGCTTGGGCTTCCCGACCGCTCACAGATCGCGGTGGTCCTCTGCGACCGCGACGGAGTGGTGAAGTGGCTGCGC
>CAIKSH010000333.1 GCA_903830015.1 uncultured Solirubrobacterales bacterium
CGGCAGGCCCAGATCGAGGCCGGCATCCCCAAGGAGGTCTCCTCCGAGACGATCAACAAGGTATGCGCCTCCGGTGTGCGTGCCGCGGTGCTCCTGGACCAGGCGATCCGCGGCGGCGACGCCGAGGTCGGCGTGGCCGGCGGGATGGAGTCGATGTCGAACGCTCCCTACCTGATGCCCGGCGCGCGCTTCGGCTTCCGCATGGGTGAGGTCAAGGCACTGGACTCGATGGTCAGCGACGGGCTCACCAACCCCTTCTCCGGGCGGCAGATGTTCGACGAGGCCACCGAGGTCGGCGACGAGCTCGGCATCGCCCGCGAAGACCTCGACCGGTGGGCGCTGCGTTCCCACCAGCGCACGGTCGAGGCCACCAACGACGGGCGGCTGCCCGAGGAGATGGTCGCCGTCACCGTGAAGGGCCGCAAGGGCGACACCGTCGTCGAGGTCGACGAGGCTCCGCGCCTGGAGACCTCGATGGAGGTGCTGGGCAAGCTCCCGGGGCTGGTCTCCAAGGAGGGCAGCCACACGGCCGGCAACTCCCCCGGGGTAAACGACGGGGCCGGGGCGCTGGTCCTGGCCTCCGACGAGTGGGCCCAGGCCAACGGCCACGAGCCGCTGGCCGAGATCGTCGCCCACGCGCAGAGCGCCGGCGAATACGCCTACCTGGCCACGACCCCGGCCAGCGCGGCGATGAAGGCTCTCGACAAGGCCGGCCTGCAGCCCGGCGATATCGACCTTTGGGAGATCAACGAGGCTTTCGCCTCGGTCGCCCTCAACTCGATCGACGCCCTGGGGATCGACGAGGAGCGCGTCAACGTCAACGGTGGCGCGGTGGCCATGGGCCACCCGATCGGCGCCTCCGGGGCGCGGATCATCGGCACGCTGGTCCACGAGCTTCGGCGCCGGGGCGGCGGCCTGGGCTGCGCGGCGATCTGCTCGGGCGGCGGCCAGGGCGACGCGATCATCCTGCGCGTAAACGGGGGCTAGATGGGCGAGGGCGCATCCTCGCCCACCGCAGCGGTCTTCCTGGACCTCGACCGCACCCTGGTCGCCGGCTCGTCGGGCTTCTACTGGGCCCGCGCCGCGATGGACGCCGGCGTGATCAGCCGCCGCCGGATGGCGAGGATCGTCTTCCAGAACCTCGAGTTTCGCCTGCGCGGCTCGACCGACGAGGGCACCGAGAAGATGCGCGAGGAGATCTCGGCGATGGTCGCCGGCCGCCGCCAGACCGACCTCAGCCGGATGATGCCCGAGGTCCTCGCCGGGGTGCTTCCGCGGCTCTACCCGCAGATGCTGAAGATCGCCTACGGCCACCAGGACGCCGGGCGCCGGGTCTACATCGCCACCGCCTCCTCCCAGGCCCTGGCCGACATCCTCAGCGACATCCTCGGCTTCGACGGGGGCATCGGCCAGGTCTCCGAAGTGGTCGACGGCCGCTTCACCGGCCGCGACGCCGACACATTCACCTACCGCGACGGCAAGGCCGAGCGGATCGGCAAGCTCGCCGATGCCGAGGGGATAGACCTCTCGGCCTCCTGGGCCTACTCGGATTCGGAGTCCGACCTGCCGATGCTGCGCCTGGTCGGCCACCCGGTGGCCGTCAACCCGGACCGTGAGCTCGAGCGCGTGGCCGCCGAGGAGGGGTGGGAGGTGCTGCGCTTCGAGCAGCTCGGCCGCAAGCTGATGGCCTTCGGCGCGCTGGTCCTGATGGGCCTGGTCGGTACAGCGGGTCGCACCGTCGTGGCCCGCCGCGGGGGAATCCCGCCGGCTTCGCCGCGCAGCCGCCTTCCCTGGCGGGGGCGCTAGGCGGCCGCCCGGCATCGACGTATCCTCTGGCCATGGCGATCAGCCCCCAGGACCCGCGGGCGCTCGACGACGAGTGGCGTGAGCTCTTCGAGGCGACCGACGAGCGCGACGTGCCGTTCACCACGCTCTCCGGCGTTCCCATAGAGCCGCTCTACACCGAGACAGACCTGCCGGAGCCCGGGGAGATCGGCGTGCCGGGCCTCTACCCGTTCACGCGCGGGGTCTACCCGTCAATGTACCGCGGCCGGCTGTGGACGATGCGCCAGTTCGCCGGCTTCGGCAGCGCCGAGGAGACCAACCGCCGCTTCCGTTACCTCCTCGACCACGGCCAGACCGGCCTCTCCACCGCCTTCGACATGCCCTCGCTGATGGGCCACGACTCCGACAGCCCGCTGTCGCTGGGCGAGGTCGGGCGCGAGGGGGTGGCCGTCGACACCCTTGACGACATGGAGACGCTCTTCCAGGGGATCGACCTGGGGGAGGTCTCGGTCTCGATGACCATCAACGCACCGGCGGCGGTGATGCTCGCCTTCTACGTCGTGGCGGCCGAGCGCCAGGGCGTGCCGGCCGACCGGCTCGCCGGCACGATCCAGGCCGACATCCTCAAGGAGTACATCGCCCAGAAGGAGTGGTGCTTCCCGATCGACCCGGCGATGCGGGTGATGGGGGACATGATCGAGTGGTGCTCGACCGAGATGCCGCGCTGGCACCCGGTGTCGATCAGCGGGTACCACATCCGCGAGGCCGGGGCGACCGCCGCCCAGGAGCTCGCCTTCACGCTCAAGGACGGGCTGACCTACGTCGAGCAGGCGGTCGAACGCGGCCTCGACGTCGACTCGTTCGCGCCGCGCCTCTCCTTCTTCTTCAACGCCCAGATCGACTTCTTCGAGGAGATCGCCAAGTACCGCGCCGCGCGCCGGATCTGGGCCCGCGAGCTCCGCGAGACCTTCGGGGCCAAGGACCCGCGCAGCTGGCTGATGCGCTTCCACACCCAGACTGCCGGCGTCTCGCTCACTGCCCAGCAGCCGCTCAACAACATCACCCGCACGGCGATCGAGGCGCTCGCCGGGGTGCTCGGCGGGACGCAGTCGCTGCACACCAACAGCTACGACGAGGCGCTCGCCCTCCCGACCGAGGAGGCGGTCCGGGTCGCGCTGCGCACCCAGCAGATCATCGCCTTCGAGACCGGGGTGGCCAACACGATCGACCCGCTCGGCGGCTCGTACTTCGTCGAGGCCCTCACCGACGAGATGGAGCGCCAGGCCTACGACTACTTCGGCCGGATCGACGAGCTCGGCGGCATGGTCGAGGCGGTAAAGCAGAACTATCCCCAGCGGGAGATCGCCGACGCCAGCTACGAGCTCCAGCAGGAGATCGACTCCGGGCGCCGGGTCGTGGTCGGCGTCAACGACTTCACCGAGGGCGACGACGGCCAGACCCCGATCCTGAGGATCGGCCTCGAGGTCGAGCGCGAGCAGGTGGAGCGGCTGGCCGGGGTCCGGGCCCGCCGTGACGGCGCCGAGGTCGAGGCCTCGCTCGCCGCCCTGCGCGAGGCCGCGGCCCGCGAGGGCGAGAACCTGATGCCCTACATGATCGCCTGCGCGCGGGCCTGGGCCAGCGAAGGCGAGGTCATCGAGTCGCTGCAGCAGGTCTTCGGCGGCTTCACCGAGCAGCCGGTCTTCTAGCCGTCGGCGGGACTAACCGGCGCGCCGGCCCGGCGGGGCCACTACTATCGGGTGCCTATGAATCGCAAGGTTTTCCTTCCCGCCCTAGCAGCCGTCGCCGCACTTGCCGCGCTCCCGGCCCTGGCTCCGGCCGCGGGTCCCGCAGCGCACGGCTCGGCCACCAGGACGATCCAGGTCAGGGACAACTTCTTCTCACCCAGGTCGGTCACGGTGCCCAGGAACACGACGCTCAAGTTCGTCTGGCGCGGCCGCCTGGTCCACAACGTGGCCAGCGGCCGGCGCATCCTGATCTCCAACCGGACGAAGGGCTCCGGCGCCCTGCGGGTCTCGCGCTCGGTGACGCTCAACTGCACGCTGCACCGGGGCATGAACCTCAGGGTCAACGTCCGCTGACCCGCGCGGCGGCTCGAGCCGGGAGGGGATACCCTCCGGGACGCTGACCGTCGCCCCATGAACGCCCCGGCAACCCAAAAGATCCGCGTCGTAGTGGCCAAGCCCGGCCTCGACGGCCACGACCGCGGCGCCAAGATCATCGCCCGCGCCCTGCGCGACGCCGGCATGGAGGTCATCTACACCGGCCTGCACCAGACCCCGGAGCAGATCGTCGAGACCGTCGTCCAGGAGGACGCCGATGCCGTCGGGCTCTCGATTCTCTCGGGCGCCCACATGACGCTCGTGCCGAGGGTGGTCGAGCTCCTGCGCGAGCAGGGCATCGACGACGTGCTGGTCACCGTGGGGGGCACGATCCCCGCCGACGACATCCCGGAGCTCAAGGAGCTGGGGGTCGCCGAGGTCTTCACGCCCGGCACGCCGACCCAGGCGATCATCGACTTCATCTCCGGCTCCGTACAGGAGAGGGAACCGCGCTAGATCGGCGGGATTCTCGCCCCGTAGCCACGCTGCAAGTACCCGATTGACTGGTCAGTCAACTGGCCCGATAAACTGGAAAACAAGTCCCAAACAGGAGAATCCGAAGTGAAGATCTGCGTTCTCGTAAAGGAAGTGCCCGACGCCGCCGTCCAGAAGCGAATCGACCCGTCCACGGGTCGCATGGACCGCAGCGGGGAGAAGAACCTCAACCCGTACGACACCCACGCCATCGAGGCGGCGATGCAGCTCAAGGAGAGCGGCGCGCTGCCCGTCGAGGAGGTCGTGGCGGTGTCGATGGGTCCCGACTCGGCCGAGCGCGCGCTCCACAAGGCGGTCTCGCTCGGCGCCGACCGCTCAATTCACCTGAGCGACGACGCGCTCGCCGGTTCCGACGTCGCGGCCACCGGCTATGCGCTCTCGCAGGTGCTCGAGCGCGAGAAGCCCGACCTTGTCCTCCTCGGCCAGCAGTCCGATGACGGCGAGTGCTACACGATCGGCGCCGTCGTGGCCGACCACCTGGGAATGCCCTCACTGACCCAGGTCATCAAGATCGACGTCGAGGGCGGGGACAAGCTCCGCGCCGAGCGCCAGGCCGAGTACGGCTACGACACCGTCGAGGTCGCCCTGCCCGCCGTCATCTCGGTCGGCGACGCGATCAACGAGCCCCGCTACCCGTCGCTCAAGGCGATCATGGGGGCCAAGAAGAAGCCGCTCGAGAAGGTTGCGGCCGGCGACGTCGGCATCGACTCATCGAAGGTCGGCGGAGACCACTCCGCCGCGCAGTGGACCGGCTCCAAGGAACCGCCCAAGAAGGAGCCGGGCAAGATCATCGAAGACGAGGACACCAACGAGACGGTCGAGCAGATCGTCGCGTGGCTTGACGAGAGGAAGCTGATCTAAATGGCCAACATCCTGGTTTACGCGCTCCAGTACGAGGGCGCCTTCAACAAGAACTCCCTCGGGGCAGTATCCGAGGCCGCGAAGCTCGCGTCGGAGATCGGTGGGGAGGCCCACGCGATCGTCGTCGGCGAGGGCATCAGCGACGACCTCTGTTCCTCGCTGGGCAACTACGGGGCGACCAAGGTCCTGCGCGTAGAGGGGCCCGAGGGCCTCGCCCAGCCGGTCGTCGACGCGATGGCCACGGCCGTCGGCTCCGGCGACTACGGGTACGCCCTTTTCGGGGGCGGCCTGCTCGGCTTCGAGATTGGCGCCGGCCTGGCCGCGCGCCTGGACGCCGGCGTCGCGATGGAGGTCACCGCGGTCCGTGCCGAGGGCGGCAAGCTCGTCGCCGAGCGCCCGATCCTTGGTGACTCGGCGATCTCCGAGATCTCCTTCCGCAGCGACCTCGGAATCATCATCGGGCGCCTCAACGCGTTCGAGATCAGCGAGAGCGGCGGCACCGCGACGGTCGAGGACCTCAGCGTCGACTTCTCGCCGTTCAGCGGCCAGGCGACGATGATCACCCGCGGCGAGCAGCGCGGCGAGGAGGTCGACATCGAAGGCGCCGACGTCCTCGTGGCCGGCGGCCGCGGCCTGGGCAGCGAAGAGGGCTTCCAGCTCTGCGAGGACCTCGCCGGGGCCTTCGGCGGCAACTCCGCCGTGGCGGCCACCCGCGCGGTGGTCGACGCCGGCTGGTTCCCCTATGCCGGCCAGATCGGCCAGACCGGCAAGACGGTGGCGCCGAAGCTCTACCTCGCGGCCGGCATATCCGGCGCGATCCAGCACAAGGTCGGAATGCAGGGCTCGGAGACGATCGTGGCGATCAACAAGGACGCCAACGCCCCGATCTTCGAGTTCAGCGACCTGGGCATCGTCGGCGACCTCAACAAGATCATGCCCAAGCTCACCGAGGCGGTTAAGGCCAAGAAGGGCGGCTGACCGATGGCCGGGAGCAACGGAAACGGCAAGGTGGTCCCGGGGGCGTTCCCGCCCCCCGTCGACTCGCCGGGCGAGTTCATCAAGCGTGAGCTCGACCACGAGGACGAGCGGATCGACGTCGGCGTGGCCATCGTCGGCGGCGGCACCGCCGGCCTGGCCTGCGCCAACCGCCTGCTCCAGCTCCTGGCCGACGACCCCGAGACGCTCGAGCGCCTCGGCGAGGTCCCGGTCGCCGTGATCGAAAAGGCCAAGAGCTGCGGAGGCCACAACCTCTCCGGCGCGGTCATGCGCCCGGGCCCGCTCGAGGAGCTCTTCCCCGAGATGACCCGCGAGGAGTGGCGCAAGGCCGGCTTCGCCTACGGCGAAGTGGAGAAGGAGGCGGTCTACCTGCTTCCGAGCTCGAAGACCAAGATC
>CAIKSH010000334.1 GCA_903830015.1 uncultured Solirubrobacterales bacterium
ACCTGAGGCTCAACGGCGACTCCTTCGAGCAGGCGCGCTACCTGTTCCCGCTTCTTGCCCTCATCGGCGGCCTGATCGGGCTCGCCGTGAAGGGCGCTGGCCGCCGGCTCGCCCCCTACCTCGCGGTCACGATCGTGGTGGGAGCCGCGCTCCTCAACATCGCTGGCCTCCTCCTCACCCTCGGGCGCTACTACGCCTGACCGATCAGCGCCTCGCGCTCGCGCAGGGCGGCCCGGAGCCCTTCTTCGACCTCTACCGCGGCCGCCTTCCAGGTGTGCCGGGCGGCAAACTCGATGCCGGCCTCGGAGAGCGCGTTCCACCGCGCCTCGTCGCTCATCAGCGCCTCCATGTGGTCGGCGAGGGCGACCGGGTCGAACTCGCTCAGCGTGACCGGCCCGTCGGCGCCGAAGACCGACTCGGCCGAGAAGCCGGCCAGGTCCACGCAGGGCAGCCCGCAGGCCATCATCTCCTGCGGAGCCCGTGAGTAGTTGGTCACCGAGAGGCACAGGCCGACCGTCGCTTCCGAGTACAGCGTCGCCAGCTGCTCCTGGCTGGCCACGCCCAGGTACTCGTACGGGAAGGTCGATTCCAGCGGCTCGCGGTTTCCGTAGATGACCACCCGGGTCTGTGGCCGGCGCCGGCAGAGCTCGGCGAGGGCGAGCATCCCCATCGGCACCGCGCGGCGTGAGGTGGTGGCCCGGCCGTAGAAGGCGATCGTGTCCCGCCGGCGGGGCACCTCGCGCGGGAAGTACATCTCCTCGTCGACCCCGAGCTGGAAGACCGACGTGCTGGCCCCGTAGCGCTCGCTCATGATCTGGGCGAGCCACGGGCTGGCGCAGATGGCGAAGAAATCGTGGCGGTAGCTGGCCTCGGCCCAGAGCGACTCGGCCGAAGTGGGGGAGAAGCCAGGCTCGTAGTCCTGCACGAAGTAGGCGCGCGCCCGGCAGTCGGGCAGCTGGAGGATCGGCGTGACCGTCTGCCATCCGGTGGCCAGCACGACGTCGGCCCCGTACCACTCGTCGAAGCCCTTGAAGACGGGGGCCTCCAGCTCGACGAACTCTTCACGGATGCGCTGGCGGATAACCGCCGGCCACTCGCCCTTCATCTTGAGCGTCGGGTCGGCGAGCCACACCGAGCAGGTGTGGCCCATCTCCTCGATGTGCCGGAAGATCCGGAAGATCGTGTCGTGGCCCCCGCTTCCCCTCAGGAACGGCGGGATGACGATGGCGATGTGGAGCCTCTGCGCTTCGCTCATGCCCGCTACCGGGGGAAGCAGGTCGACGGTGCCCCCGTGGGCGAAGTCGAGGACCTCGTAGTAGAGCTCGCGATGGCGCTTGGGGCCGATCGGCTTTCCGGAAATCGCCGGGCTTTCGCCTCCCGCAGCCGCGCCGCTGTCGCCGCCAGCTGCGTGGCCCTCGAGGGACAGGCGGCGCCGGAGTGCCGGCGGAAGACGGTCGGCCCGGCCGCCGGCCACTGCGGCGACCTTGCGGCTGCCGTGGTGGACCGCCGAACGGCCCAGGAGGGCCGCCGAACGGGTGCCGCCCAACCCCTCGCGGTCGCGGGCCCATCGCAGGTCCGCGGCCGCCTCACGAGCGACCTGCCGGACGCTGGCCAGTGGCTGGGGCTCCTCCACGTGGCCGACGGTCGAGCGCAGGCCCCGGTATTCGTCGAAGTAGCGCTGGAAGAACTCTGAGGGCGAGTAGTCGTGGGCGTGATAGACGGCGGCTCCGGGCACGTAGGCCTTCAGCCAGCCGGCGGCCAGCAGGTCGCGGCCGAAGGCCTGGTCCTCGGCGTAGGCCAGCTCGCGAAAACCGACCTCCTCGAGAACGGTGCGCCGGTAGGCGGCGTTGGCGTTGGAGAGGAAGCTCTCCGAGCTGCCGGTCGAGCCGTCGGCGCTCTGGAGGGAGACCGATCCGGGGGGCCCGAAGCCGGCGAAGAACTCCTCCAGCTCACGGGCGATCATCGGGCTGGTCGTCCGCCGGGCCAGGTGCGGACCGAACGCCGCTCCCACCTGGGGCTCTTCGAGGAAGGCCTGCCGGTAGCTCTCCAGCCAGCCGGGAACCGGCGTGGCGTCCTGGGTGAGAAAGATGACCAGGTCGCCTTCGGAGCGCTCGGCGGCCATCTGGCGGGTCGCTCCGTGGGAGAACTCTGATGGGTCGACGTGGATGATCGTGGCGCCGGCCTCCTCGGCGATGGCCAGCGATCCGTCGGTGGAGGCCGAATCGACGACGATCAGCTCGTCGGGGGCCTCCCGCACCACGGCCTCCAGCACCTCGCTGAGCAGCGGGCCGCCGTTCCTGACCGGGACGATTACCGAGGTGCGCGTCACTCGGAGAGGCTTCGCTTCACCTTGCGCGCCACGCGGACCGGCGCCCGGATGGCGCGGACGAACGCGCGCATCGCGGAGACCCCGGGGATCGCCACCAGGCGCTCGAGATCGATGTGCCAGCGGTCCAGCCAGTAGACGCGCTCCTGGGCCCGGGCGACCAGCTCGTTGGTGCGCGCGGCCTGCTCGACGAGCTGGGCCTCGAGCTCGGCAACCTGGCGGCGCAGCTCCTCGTTCTCCCGCTCCAGCTCCGCCTGGGCGCCGGTTTCCGCTTCCATGGCCATCGCGCCCGTCAGGGTACCGGGGGCGGGCGCCCTGCTTTGGGAAAGCTCTCGCTGGGCGGTCGGCTAGCTTCCCGGCCCATGAAGGTCATTCCCACCCGCCTCGACGGGCCTCTCCTGCTCGAGCCGGCGGTCTTTGCCGACGACCGTGGCTTTTTCGCCGAGACCTTTCGCGCCTCGGACTTCGCGGGACTCGGGATCGACGAGCCGATGGTCCAGCACAACCAGTCGCGCTCGGTGCGCGGGACGATCCGCGGCATGCACTTTCAGACCGGCGAAGGCGTGGCCAAGCTGGTCCGCTGCGCGCGCGGCCGGATCGTCGACGTGCTGGTCGACATGCGCGCCGGGTCGGAGAGCTTCGGGGAGTGGGAGGCCTTCGAGCTCGACGACGAGAGCCTGCGCACCCTCTACGCGCCGGTGGGCTTCGCCCACGGCTTCTGCGTGCTCAGCGACGTGGCCGACGTCGTCTACCAGCAGTCGCGCTACTACTCGCCCGAGGTGGAGACCGGCTTCTCGCCGCTCGATCCGGAGGTCGGGATCGACTGGCCGGTTCCCGAAGCCGAGCGCGTAATCTCCCGGCGGGATCTCGAAGCGCCGGCGATGAACGAAGTGCTCGGCTAGAGCTCCTCGGCCACCAGCGGCGCCATGCGGTCGAAGACCGTGAAGCTGACTATGCAGAGTGCCAGTGCGATGCCGATCGGGACCAGGATCAGCGCGCCGGGCTGGAGGATCTCGGTGACCGTGGGCGCGGCCGGCGAGATCACGGCGTGGCGCAGCTGCTCGACGATGCAGGCGAACGGGCTGACGAGCAGGAGCTTCTGGAGGGTCGGGTTGCTCACCGCCTCGATCGGAACGAGGATCAGGGAGATGAAGTAGAGGGTCTGGAGCAGCACCTCCCAGATCGGCCTGACGTCGCGAAAGCGGACGTAGAGGGCCGAGAGGAGCGTCGACATCGCGGCGGTGATGATCACCAGGGCAACGATCAGCAGGGGGAACTGGTAGAGCCAGGTCCACAGGGGCGTCCCGCCCTGGATGATCAGGAAGACGAAGACGACCACGTAGTTGACCATCAGGTTGAAGAGGGCGGTCAGCACGATGGCCAGGGGCACGGCGAGACGCGGGAACTGGATCTTGCGAACGAGCGGCTCCTGGTCGACCAGGGAGGTGACCGACGCGGTGGTCGACTCGGCGACAAAGGAGAAGATCACGATCCCCTGGAGCAGGACCACCGGGTAGTACTCGACGTCCTGGAAGCGCAGGATCTGGGTGAAGAAGACGTAGAGAACGCCGAACAGCAGGAGCGGCCGCATGATCTGCCACAGGTAGCCCAGCGCCGAGCCGTAGAACTTCAGCTTGAACTCGCTTACCGCGATCGTCCAGACCAGGGCGGCAAAGCGCGCCAGCGGAACACCGAGCGCCCGGGGACCGGGGATCGGGTCGGTCCGGCCGGCCGCGGCGGCGTGGGCGCGGGCAGCCGCCTCGGCGATCGCCTGCGAGGTCCGTTCGGCGGCCGCCGAGGTCACGCCTTCGGCCCTTCGCTGCTGACGCTCACGTCATGCGGGACCATCACCAGGCCGCCGGAGTGGTGGACCCCGGTAACCACCGCCGAGGCGAAGCGCTCGCGGCGATCGATGAACCGGTCCCCCGACCCCCGGTAGCTGAGCGCCGGGGTGGCGTAGATCCTTCCCGGGGCAAAGGGCACCTCGAAATCGATGGCCACCGTTGCCGAATCCCCCGCCTCGATCACGCCGGTCTCAAGGCCGGCCCAGGTTGTGGAGGTGGCAAAGAGGGGGTGGTGATCGGCGTTCTCGAAGAGCACGCGCCAGTCGGGGTGCTCGATGCGCTCCAGGAAGCGGGCCCGGGCGACCAGCCGGGCGGGGCTGCCCTGCTCCAGGACCTCGACCCGATCGCCGCGGGCGTCCTCGAACCACGCCTCCTCGATCAGCGCCTTGCCGTCGCCGCTGCGGGCCTCGTCGGCGCCGGGCTCGGCGGCAGCTTCGCCGGTGCCGAAGTTGAGGTCCAGGTAGCTTCGCGCCACGTCCTCGGGGGCGCCGAAGTCGACCAGGTGGCCGTGGTCGAGCAGGGCCGCGCGGCTGCAGAAGCGCGTCACGGCGCTCATGTCGTGGGTCACGAGCAGGACGGTGCGCCCCTCGTCGCGCATCCTGTAGAAGACGTCAAAGCACTTCTGCTGGAAGGCGGCGTCCCCGACAGCGAGGACCTCGTCGATGAGCAGGATGTCGGCGTCGACCTGGATCGCCACGGAGAAGGCCAGGCGGACCTGCATACCGGAGGAGTAGTTCTTCAGCTTCATGTCGGTGAAGTCCTGGAGCTCAGCGAAGTCGATGACGCTGTCGAACCGGTTGGCGGCCTCGCGCGGGGTGAGGCCCATCATCACGCCGTTGATCGTCACGTTGTCCAGAGCGGCCAGGTCGGGGTTGAAGCCCACCCCGAGCTCGATGAAGGTGGAGAGCCGGCCGTCGATGAAGATCTGCCCCTGGTCGAGGCGGTAGATGCCGGCCAGGCACTTCAGGAGCGTGCTCTTGCCCGAGCCGTTGCGCCCGACGATCCCGAAGAACTCGCCCGGTTCGACCGCGAAGGAGATGCCCTGGAGGGCCTCGAGCCGCTCGTGGCTCGAACGCCGGAACGGGTGCAGCGCCCTCTCCTTGAGGGTGTGAACCTGCTCGGTGGGGACCATGAACGTCTTCGAGACGTCGTCGATCACCACCGCCGGCCTGCCTGCGCCGGCCTCGCGGCCCGATTCCATGCCCGTAATCGTATGCGGCCCGGCGCGGGGGGCCGCAGTCCTTCGACCGTCCCTAGCCGCCGGCCTCAGGGAGCGGACCGGCACCCGGCCCCGCGGAACCGGGGGCCGCGGCCCTGTCCGTCCGCGGGGCTATCCGGCCGGCGCGCGCCACCGACCAGAGCATCACCAGCCAGATGATGGTGGCCATCAGCACGTGGACCCAGACCAGCTCGGCGGGCAGCTCGAGCCGGTACTGGGTGATACCGATCGTCGCCTGGACGACGAGCAGCCCGGCCAGTATCGACAGCGGGCGGACCGCCCGCCGCTCGCCTCCGGGGCGCATGAGGAATGCGATCACCCCCAGCACGCTGAGCAGGAAGATCCCGGCCAGGATGCCGTGCCGCGTGGCGACCCACGCGAGGGTGTCGGCTCCCTTGAACTCGAGGCGGTTGATCACGTCGCCGGTCCCCGCGCCGCCGGCGTGAGGTCCGGCGGCGGTCACGGCGGTCCCCACGGCGATGGTCAGCGCACCGATCGGCAGCAGGCAGCGGACGGCCCAGACGCCGAAGAAGTCGCTGGACCAGCGCCGCTGGCGCGGCTCGTAGGTCGAGCACCAGGCCAGTGCGAAGGCGGCGTCCAGGATCAGCATGGAAAGGATGTAGTGGCCCATGACGAACCCGGGCGCGAGGTGGTTCTTGACGGTCAGCGCCCCGAGGCCGGCCTGGGCGATCACGCCGAGGGGAAGCAGCGCCCCGAAGAGGGCCAGCTCCCAGCGAAAGGGACGCCTTCGCCAGGCCAGGATGCCGGCCGCGATGGCGGCGACCCCGACGATCCCGGAGATCAGGCGGTTTCCGTACTCGATCCAGGCGTGCAGCTGCGCCGGCGCCACGTAGCCGCCGTAGCACTTGGGCCAGTCCGGGCAGCCCAGGCCCGAGCCGGTGAGCCGTACCCCGGCGCCGGTGAGGATGATCAGCCAGAGGAAGAGCAGCGCGGCATAGGCCACCTTCCGGTAGGCCGCCGGGGAGATCGTGAAGCCGTTGGTCCGCTCGCTGAGGCGCCTGAGCATCCCCGACAGGATGACTCAAAGCGTCGCGATCACGCCTCCACGCGGCGCGCCGAAGCTCAGGCCCGGGCGGAGGCCTTTACCGCCGGCTCCAGCGCCAGCTCGAGCACCTCGTCGATGGTGATGACCGGGTGGAAGGCCATCTCCTCGCGCACGTCCTCGGGCACGTCGTCCAGGTCGCCGCGGTTGCGCTCGGGCAGGATCACGTCGGTCAGCCCGGCGGCGTGGGCGGCGAGGACCTTCTGCTTGAGGCCGCCGATGGGCAGGACGCGCCCCTGCAGCGTCACCTCGCCGGTCATTCCGACGGTGTGCTTCACCGGGCGCCCGCTGAGCAGCGAGGCCAGCGCGGTAGTCATCGCGATGCCGGCGCTGGGGCCGTCCTTGGGGATGGCGCCGGCGGGAACGTGGACGTGGAACTCGGTCTCCTCGAAGACCCCCGGGTCGATGCCGAGCTCATCGGCATGGGCTCGCACGTAGGTGAGGGCGATCCGGGCCGACTCTTTCATCACGTCGCCCAGCTGGCCGGTCAGGGTGAGGCCACCGGCCTTGTCGGGCATTGCGTTGGCCTCCACGAACAGCACGTCGCCGCCGGTGCCGGTTACCGCCAGCCCGGTGGCCACGCCGGGCACCGCGGTGCGGGCGGCCGCCTCGGGGAAGACCTTTTGGCGCCCCAGGGCCTCGCGGATG
>CAIKSH010000335.1 GCA_903830015.1 uncultured Solirubrobacterales bacterium
ACCTGATCGACGAGGCCGCCTCGCGCGTGCGGATCGAGATCGACTCGCTTCCCGAGGAGATCGACGAGGTCGAGCGCCGGATCCTGCAGCTGCAGATCGAGCGCACCTCGCTGGAGAAGGAGAGCGAGTCCGACAAGGCCACCGCCGAGCGGCTCGAGACCCTCGACCGCGAGCTCGCCGACCTGCAGGAGAAGGCCTCCGAGATGAAGGCCGAGTGGCAGTCCGAGAAGGACAGGATCTTCGGCGTCAGCGAAGTGCGCCGCAAGCTCGACGAGGCCAACCGCGAGCTCGACCGGGTCAGCCGCGAGGGCAACCTCGAGCGCGCCGCCGAGCTGCGCCACGGCGAGATCCCCGAGCTCGAGGCCCAGCTCGACCGGGCCCAGGAGACCGAAGACGAGGAGGGCGATAACCCCGACTCGCGCTTCTTCAAGGAGCACGTCGACAGCGAGGACGTCGCCGAGGTCGTCGCCCGCTGGACCGGCATCCCGGTCAGCCGGATCGAGGAGTCCGAGACGGCCAAGCTCGTCCACATGGAGGACCGCCTCCACCAGCGCGTCATCGGCCAGGACGAGGCGGTCGAGGCCGTCTCCAGCGCCCTGCGCCGCTCCCGCGCCGGCCTGCAGGACCCGGACCGCCCGATCGGCTCGTTCCTCTTCGTCGGCCCCACCGGCGTCGGCAAGACCGAGCTGGCCCGCGCGCTGGCCGAGTTCATGTTCGACAGCCCCGACGCGATGATCCGCATCGACATGAGCGAGTACGGCGAGAAGCACGCCGTCGCCCGGCTCGTCGGTGCTCCTCCCGGCTACGTCGGTTACGAGGAGGGCGGCCAGCTGACCGAGGCGGTGCGCCGCCACCCGTACTCGGTGATCCTGCTCGACGAGCTCGAGAAGGCCCATCCCGACGTCTTCAACATCCTGCTCCAGGTGCTCGACGACGGGCGCCTCACCGACGGCCAGGGCCGCACGGTCGACTTCAAGAACACCGTCCTGATCATGACCTCCAACGTCGGCGCGGGAAGCGGCGACTACAAGGCCGCCGTCGAGGCCAACTTCAAGCCGGAGTTCATCAACCGCCTGGACGACATCGTCGAGTTCCACCCGCTCGACCGCTCGGAGATCGGCAAGATCGTCGACCTGCAGACCGGCAAGCTGGTCTCCCGGGTCAACGACCAGGGCCTCCACGTGGAGCTCACCGACGAGGCGCGCGAGCTGCTGGGCAACCTGGGCTACGACCCGACCTACGGCGCCCGCCCGCTCAAGCGCGTGATCCAGAAGCAGCTGGTCGACCCGCTGGCCATCGGCATCCTCGACGGCAGCTTCCCCGAGGGCTCGGTGGTCAAGGCCGAGAACGACGGCGGCGAGATCGCCCTCAAGGCCGACTCCGGCTCCAAGGCCAAGAAGAAGAAGCCCGAGAAGGACGAAGAGTCCGAGAAGGCTTCGGCCTGACCGGGCAGGCCGGCGGTCAGCCGGTCAGGCACGCCCCGCCGCTTTGGGGTAGAAATGGGGCGTCCCGGAAAGGAGACGCCATGCCGACCTACATCATGCTTTCCAAGCTGACCTCGGAAGGGGTCTCGACGGTCAAGAACAACCCGCAGCGCATCCGCGAGGTAAACGAGGAGATCGAGC
>CAIKSH010000336.1 GCA_903830015.1 uncultured Solirubrobacterales bacterium
CCGGCCCACACTGCGGTGCAGACCTCGACGATCGCCGCCCTCATGGACGGCGCCTACGACGGGGAGGTCACGATCGGTGAGCTCATGGCCGCCGGCGACCTGGGGCTGGGCACCCTCGACGCGCTCGACGGCGAGCTGGTGATCCTCGACGGCGAGGCCTGGCAGTGTGCCGCCGACGGGACGGTCAACCCGGTGGCCCCGGAGACGACCACCCCGTTCGCCGTCGTCACGCGCTTTGCCGCCGACGAAGCCCTCGAGGCACCGGGCCCGATGGATCACGCCCGGCTCCTGGCCCTGCTCGAGGAGCATGCGCCCCCGGCCACCGGCTGCGACGCGATCCGGATCGACGGGCGTTTCTCCCGCGTGCACGCTCGCTCGGTCCAGCGCCAGGAACCGCCCTACCCGCCACTGGCCGAGGTCGCCGACCACCAGGTCGAATGGACCTTCGAGAACGTGGAGGGAACGGTGGTCGGATTCCGCTTTCCGCGCTCGGCGGCCGGCGTCGAGGTACCGGGGCACCACCTGCACTTCCTGGCCGCCGACCGCAGCTGCGGGGGCCACGTGCTCGAATGCGACCTGCAGGCCGGCACGATCCAGGTCGAGGAGGTGGACGGGCTTCGGCTGGAGCTGCCGCCCGGAATCGAGCTGCCGCGGCCCGGCGACGCCGATGACGAGACGGTCAGGCGCGTGGAATCGGGCGATTAGCGGCCGAGTTCGTGGGCGCCCGGTTGCACCGCTGGCGCGAAAGGGCGGTCCGAACGTATCTTTCAGGCGTAGACGGTGTAGGTGTTTTCCGCGGTTGGAGCGTCACTGTCAGCTCTTGAGGGTGTCTTTACGACTGCAGGGAACAATGCCTTTCCAGGGCGGACTCGTGTGTAGCGCAGCTGAAAGTTGCGCACGCAACGAAAATCCGCTAAAATCCGACTAACGGAATCGGATATATGAAGACCACGTTCAACATCAATCCCAACGTGCCCGATGAGGTCCGCGAGCCGACCACGGTCGCCGACCCCGTCGACCAGCTGCTGCGGCGTGCGTCGCAGTACCGCCTCCTGCGCCCGAGCGAAGAGCTCGACCTTGCCCAGCGCATCGAGCGCGGCGACCTGCGCGCCAAGGAGCTGCTGATCAACTCCAACCTGCGCCTGGTGGTCTCGATCGCCCGCCGTTACCAGGGCCTGGGCCTCGGAATGAGCGACCTCGTCCAGGAGGGCATGATCGGCCTGATCCGCGCCGCGGAGAAGTTCGACTACCGCAAGGGCTTCCGCTTCTCCACCTACGCGACGCTGTGGATCCGCCAGGCGATCCAGCGCGGGCTCGACAACACGGCCCGCACCGTCCGCCTGCCCGCCAACGTCGCCCAGCAGACCCGCAAGGTCGAGCGCGTGGCCGCCGACCTGGCCGCCAAGCTCGAGCGCGAGCCGACCCTCGAGGAGATCGCGGCCGAGACCGGCTTCGAGCCCGACGAGGTCGAGCGCCTGCGCAAGCTGGACACCAAGCCCGCGAGCCTCGACGCCCGCGTCGGCGAGGACGACTCGGCCAGCCTCGGCGAGCTGCTCGACAGCGACGCCCCCACGCCCGAGGAGCAGGTGGGCGAGGACGACGTGGCCAACCAGATCGACCGCGCTCTCGAAGAGCTGCCGATCGCCGAGCGCCAGGTGATCGAGCTGCGCTTCGGCCGTCGCGGCGAGCCGCCCCACACCGCAGCCCAGGCCGGGCGCCGGCTCGGGGTCAGCACCGCCGAGGCCCAGCGGCTCGAGAAGCGTGCCCTGTCGCGCCTGGCCACGCTGGATCGCATCAACGCCCTGCACGAAGCCGAAGAGGCGGCCTGAGGCCCGGGCGCCGTTCGCGGCGCCCGGCTGCTTTCCCTAGTATCCGCCGCGATGGCCGGGGATGCGAGCAACGCAGCGTGGGGCGATGGGACGCCGTAGCCGCGCGCGCCTGGCCGACGGCGACGAGACCTCGGTCGAGGTCGAGGTAGTCGAGAGCCCGAACGAGCAGCGGCGCCGTTTCTTTCGCCGCAAGCGCGTCCCGTTCCGGGACCGCGAACGGCTCGGCCACGAGGCTCCCGGCTCGATCCTCAAGGGGCCGCCGGTAACCATTACCTGCGAGTGCGGCAACAAGGCCGAGGTCAGCTACGGCTCCTCCTGGAAGTGCGACCGCTGCGGGCGCCGCTACGACACCGCGAAGATCCCCCGCGACCAGTACGACAAGGTCCGCAACCTGACGCTTCGCTACCGGGCGATCCCCGTCGCCCTGGGCGCGGTGAGCATCGCGCTGGCCATCTTCTTCACCCTCACCGGCAACGTCTTCAGCGTCTTCATCCTGCTGCCCAGCGTCCTGCTCGTCTGGTTCATGATCATCCGGCCGGTCCACCGGCGCAGTTTCCAGAAGGCGATCGCCGACCTGCCCACCTGGGACCTGCGGGCCGACGGCGAGTAGCTTCCGCCCTCCGCAAGCCTGCAGACCGGCCAAACGCGAGGAGGCCGCCCGTGGGCGGCCTCCAGGCACTTCGGTCAGGCGGCCCCGCGGGCCGCGCAGGTGGTCAGTTGGCGGCGGTCGGCGCCGGTGCCGCCTGCTCGCCCTCGGGCATCGTCGGCACGTTCTCGTCCCGGAACCGCAGGCCGGTCTTGTC
>CAIKSH010000337.1 GCA_903830015.1 uncultured Solirubrobacterales bacterium
GCGAACCGGCTGTCGGGCTGGAGCATCCGGCGCCGGCGGCGCCGCTCGCGTCCCTGGCCGACGTCGACGGCGTCGCTCCAGCGCCCGGATGAGACCTGCTCGCCGGCGCCGTAGCCCACGCGGACGGTGAGGGCGTCGTCGAGGGTGATCGGCCGGCCACCGGGGCTGGCAGCGGCAATACGGAACAGCTGCAGGGCGCGGTTGACCTGGGCCAGGCCGGCGAGGGCCTCCTGCCCGGCGTCGACCGACCGCAGCCATCGCGCCGGGTCTTCGGCAAGGGGCTCGGCTCCGACCAGCGTCGCGCGGCTCACCGGGACCTCAGCCGGCGGCGCCCCGGGCGGCGCCTTTCGGTTGCGCCGGCGCCTGGGCGCCGAGCCGATGGTCTCGAGCACGAGCACCCAGTCGGGCCGGCCGGCGTGGCCGCGCAGCACGTAGCGTCCGTCGGCCGGGCCCAGCGGCCACGGGACCTCGAACTGCGCAAACCGGAATTGGGGTGGCGTCGACAGGGCGCCGCGAAGCTACCAGCAGCGGCGCTGGCGGGCGGCCGGGGGTTGTGATTAGGTATCCGGACAGGGGAGGACGTGCCTCCAGAGACTTACCGAAGGGGATGCAGAGATGTCGAAGGGATTGAAGCTGGCCGGGGCCGGCCTTATGGGAATGGCGGCGGCCGTGGTTGCCGCCTGCGGCGGGTCGTCGACGACGACCACCGTGGTCGAGACCTCCGGGGGAGGCTCGGGCAGCACGACCAAGTCCTCGGACAGCAACACCGCCTCGGGAGGCGTGCCGCTCAAGGCCCCGTCCGGCTCGGACACCCTCAACACCAGCGACCGCAACGGCGTCGAGTACGCGCGCTACTCGAACTCGAGCCTGAGCCCGAAGCAGGTCGTCAGCGCCTACAACAGCGAGGCCAAGTCGGCCGGCTGGGACATCGTCAGGAGCAACGGCGGCGGCGGGGGCTGGGGTCCCTACGGCGGCTCGGACTACGGGATGATCGCCAAGAAGGGGAACGAGTACTTCGGCGTCCAGGCCGGCGGGGAGAAGGGTCGCACGACCTACTTCGAGGCCTGCGCCGGACCCGATGCCGACGACTGCCACAACCTCAGCAATGACGCCCACACCGGTTCAGGCGGCAGCGGCTACGAGGAGCGCGAGCGCCACCGCAGCCACTCCGACTGGAGCTGACGCCCCGGCCCCGGGGGAGACGGGGCAAAGATGAAGCTGACCGAGCTCTCGTTCGACGCGATGGGTACGCACGCCCACGTGGTGATCGGCGACTGCCAGCCGGGCCACGCGGCCCTCGCACTGGAGGAGATCGACCGGCTCGAATCCCTGTGGAGCCGGTTCATCGCCGACAGCGAGATCTCGCGCATCAATGCCTCCCCGGGAGAGCCGGTGGAGGTATCCCCGGAGACGATCGAGCTCGTCGACCGGGCCGTGGAGGCGTGGGAGCTGACGAGCGGCCTGTTCGACCCGATGGTTCTCGACGACATGGTCTCGCTCGGCTACGACCGGACCTTCCGCGAGCTGGAGACGCTGCCGCCGCAGGAGCCGGCTCCCGTTGAGGCCGAGGCGCCCGCGGCCGGGCGCGAGAGGCCGGCGGTAACCATCGACCGGGGAGCCTCAACCGTCTCGGTCGCCGAGCGCGGTATCGACTCGGGAGGCATCGGCAAGGGGCTGGCCGCCGACATCGTCGCCGGGCGGCTGATCGAGGCGGGCGCCGGCGCCGCCCTGGTGAACCTGGGCGGCGACCTGCGGACCGCCGGCCAGACGCCCGAGGGCGGCTGGCGGATCGACGTAGCCCACCCCTTCAACCGCGGCGGCCCCCCGGCCGGCCGCTTCCGCCTCGACGGGCAGGCCTTGGTGACCAGCTCCTCCCAGGGGCGCCGGTGGGCCCGCGGGGGAGAGGAGAACCACCACCTCCTGAACCCGGCCTCCGGGCGGTCGGCCCTCTCTGACGTAGCCTCGGTGACCGTCATCGACACCGAGGGCTGGCGAGCCGAAGCCCTGAGCAAGGCGGCCTTCCTGCGCGGTCGCCACGGTGCCCTCGAGATGCTGCCCGAGTACGGCGCCGCCGGGATGGTCGTCGGCCGCGACGGGGCCGTGGACTGGACGGCCGGGAGTCGCCCCTACCGCGTGCCCGAGAAGCTGGTCGCCCGCCGGCGCTGAGCCCTGGCGGCTAACGTGACGGCCATGGACGAAGCCGGCGAAGGGATCCGTGACCGGGTGACGCGCTCCGGCGAGGACGCGATCGGCCGCCTGGCCCAGGAGATGCTCGACAACCCGGTCGTCAGCGGGGCCCTCTCCCGCGCCTTCGAGGCCCGCGAGCGCGCCTCCCAGGCCCAGGGCGTTGCCATGGGTGCCCTGAACCTTCCGTCGGCCAATGACGTGGAGCGGCTCACCCGCCGTATCCGCTCCCTCGGCCAGCGCCTGGACGGCATCGAGGATTCGGTCGACGTCATGAACGACCGCCTTGCCTCGGGCGCGGCCGCGGGAATCACCGAAGGCCTTGAGTCGATCCGCGAGACGCTCGACTCGATATCGGGCCGCCTCGACGCGATCGAAGAGAAGCTCGGCGACTCCGGCTAGCTTCCGAGCGCCAGCAGCGCGTCGAGCCCGACGGTGCCCAGGCGCCCGGTCGTCCGCTCGAGCCGGGCGCCGGTGAGCCGCTCCCCGCCGCCGGGCGAGCCGTCGGTGACCATGCAGGCGCAGGCGATCCGGATGCCTCGGATTCGCGCGACGGTGAACAGGGCAGCGGCCTCCATCTCCACGGCCAGCGCACCGGCCGTGCGCCACTCCTCGATACGGCCGGGGCCGTGCTCGTAGAACAGGTCGGCGGTCACGAACAGGCCGGCCCGGTCGCAGCCACCCGCGAGCAGGTCGGTCAGCTCCGCGTCGGGCCGGGCGATGCCCTCGCCCCCCAGGTCCCGGCTGACGCCATCCAGGGCCAGGGCTTCCGTGACGGCGAGGACCTCGCCGGGCTCGATTCCGTCCGCCACCGCGCCGCAGGAGCCGACGCGGACCGCCGTCCTGAGCCCCAGGTCGCAGAGTTCCTCGAGCACGATCACCGCGCTCGGGGCCCCCATGCCGTGGGCCATGATCGTCAGTGGCTGCCCGTCCCGGGCCTGGCCGGTGTAGCCCCATAGCCCGCGGTTGTGGTTGAACATCTTCGGCTCGTCGGTCAGCTGCTGGGCGAGGGCCAGGGAGCGTCCCGGATCGCCGCAGATCAGGGCGCGTGGGGCGAGGGGCGCGGTCGGGTGAACGTGACGGGTTTCCACGGCGGCGGCCCGCGAGGATATTCTCTGCCGATGGCCAAGAACGAAAAGAAGTCCAAGAAGAAGAAGGACTCCAAGGCATCGTCGCGGTCCGGGCAGGTCCGGGCGGCGGTCGACCAGGCCTTCCAGACTGCCGGCTCGACGCTGAACCGTGACCGCGCCCAGGAGGTGGCCGACGACCTCGCCACCGCCGCGCAGCGCTTCCGGGATGTCGTCGAGGACGCGCTGCCGCCGACCAGCGAGGAGCTCAAGCGGCTCTCCGACCGCCTCGCCGTTATCGAGCGGCGCCTGGGCTCGCTCGAGCGGGCGGTACCCGCGGCCAAGCGCGCCACCGCCAAGTCGGCGCCCCGCAAGAAGGCGGCGCCCCGCAAGAAGGCGGCTCCGGCCCGCAAGGGCACGGCCTCCCGCAAGCCGGCGGCCAAGTCGGCCTCACGCAGCACCTCGACGCGCCGCAAGGCGAGCAGCTAGCCGCTCCCGCGGGTCCGGGGTCGCCGGCGGGCGCCCCGGGTCGGGCGTCATACTCGCCGGCGTATGCCGAAGGACGCCCAGAGCAGCGCCGGCGGGGAGGAGCTCTTCACTACCGGCGAGGTCGCCGACCTCACGGGAATCTCGGCCGCGACCCTTCGCCGCTGGTACGCGAGGGGCCTCTTCCCGGGCGTGGCCGACGGGGAGTGGACGCCGGCCGCCATCGCCCAGGCGCGGACCATCTCGCGGATGCGCGAGCGTGGGCACTCGGTCGAGGACCTGGTGGAGGCGGTCCAGAGCGGGCGGATGATCGGCTACGTCGACGAGCTCGCCAACGAGCAGCTCCTCAGCGACCGCTACACCCTGGAAGAAGCCTCCAAGCTAACCGGCCTGGACCCGGAGACAATCCGCGAGACCTTCGCCGCGCTCGGGCTGCCGGAGGCGATCGTCGACAATCTCAACGGGGACGACGTTCGCGTCCTCAGCTACCTGGCCTCGTCGATCGAGTCCGGCTTCCCGCGCGAGGCGCTGCTCCAGGCGATCCGGGTCTACGGCCAGTCGATCGCGCGCATCGCCGACGCCGAGGTTCGACTCCTGCACCTCCACGTCCACGAGCCGCTGCTGCGCGAGGGCGCCGGCGCCGAGGAGATCAACGCCCAGCTCGGGGGCCTGGCCTCGAATGTGCTTCCCCTCAGCCTCCCGACGATGGACTACCTGCACCGGCGCTACCTCACCCACTACCTCGAGCAGGAGATGGTCACCCACCTGGAGACCGACGAGGGCGGCGTCACAGGCGACGGGCGCCTGCTGGTGGCGATCGCCTTCGCCGACCTCGCCGGCTATACGCAGCTCACCGAGGAGCTCGGAGACGAGGAAGCGGCCGGGGTCGTGGAGCGGTTCGTGGAGTCGGTCCGCCGCTCGATCCCCGAGCAGGCGCGGATCGTCAAGACGATCGGCGACGAGGTGATGCTGGTCGCCAACGATGCCCGGTCCCTGGCCGAGTGGGCCGTCGGCTTCCAGGCCGGCCAGACCGAGCGCCCGCTTCCCCGCATCGGCGTCCACGCCGGCGAGGTCGTCTACCGCGACGGTGACTACTTCGGCCGCGAGGTGAACCTCGCGGCCCGCGTCGTCGCCCGGGCTGCCGCCGGCGAGGTCCTCGTCACGTGGCCGGTGGTCGAGGCCTCCGGCCGGGCGCTTGGCTTCGACCTGATCGGCGAGGTGAAGCTCAAGGGCTTCTCCCACGCCACCGAGCTCTTCCTGGCCCACTCGAAGCCGGGGTCGGCGAAGGCAGCCGGCAAGGGTTCCGGGAAGAAGGGCAAGAAGTCGGCGAAGAAGGGCGGGGGCAAGTCCGGCAAGGCGAAGGCCCGGCGATGAGCAATCCCGAGGGTCATGTGCCCGACCGCGTGGAGGCCACGGGGCTGCTCGCGGCCGGCCGGCCGGTGGTGGTCCTGCTCTCGGGCGGGCGCGACTCGACCTGCCTGCTCGACCTGGCGGCCGGCATCTGCGGCCCGGAGCACGTCGGCGCCCTTCACGTCAACTACGGCCTGCGCGAGGAGGCAGGCTCCGACGAGGCCTTCTGCCGTGAGCTCTGCGAGCGGCTCGGCGTGGCGCTCGAGGTAAGGAGCGCGCAGGCCCCGGAGGCGGGAAACCTCCAGGCCTGGGCGCGGGACTATCGCTACGGCGCCGGTGCCTGGCTGGCCTCCTCACGCGACGCCGACCTTGTCGCCGGCCATACGGTCAGCGACCAGGCCGAGACGGTTCTCTACCGGCTGGCCGTCTCGCCCGGCCGGCGGGCCCTCCTGGGGATGCCGGCCCGCCGGGGCCGGCTCGTGCGGCCGCTGCTCGCCGCCGGTCTCACCCGCTCAGACACGACACTCTGGTGCCGGGAGCGGGGGCTGGGGTGGGTCGACGACGCCACCAACGAGGAGGGGCCGTACGCCCGCACCCGCATCCGTCGCGAGGTGCTGCCGGGGCTCGGGGAGCTCAACCCCGCCGCGGAGGAGAACATCGCGCGAAGCGCGGACCTGCTGCGCGACGAGGCCGAGGTGCTCGACCTCGTGGTCGAGACCGCCCTCGCCGGACGGGAGGAGATCCCCCTCGACCACCTGGAGGCCCTGCCGGTGGCTCTGGCCCGGCTCGTGGCCCGGGAGCTGGCCGAGCGCGCCACCGGCGAGCCCTGCCCGCGCGCCGCCGGCCGGCTCGGGGAGATCCTCGCCCTCGCCCGGCCGGGACCGGGCGCCCTCGACGTCGGCGACGGCGCCCGTGCGGTGGTGGAGGGAGGGGTGCTTCGCTTCGAGCGCTCGCCCGAGCGCTCCCGTACCGCCGGGAGGTAAGGTCCGCGCCGATGCCGGAAGAGCCGCCCATCGGCGAGATCCTCGTCCAGCCCGACCAGCTCAAGGAGCGCGTCCGGGCGCTCGGTCGCCAGGTCAGCGCCGACTACGAGGGCCGGGACCTCCTGCTCGTCGGCGTCCTCAAGGGGGCGGCCTTCTTTCTCGCCGACCTGATGCGCCAGATCACCATCGAGTGCGAGCTGGACTTCATGGCCGTCTCCTCCTACGGGTCGGACACCGACTCCAGCGGCGTGGTCCGGATCCTCAAGGACCTCGACGCGCCGATCGCCGGCCGCGACGTGCTGATCGTCGAAGACATCATCGACTCCGGGCTGACCCTCCAGTACCTGATGCGCAACCTCGGCTCGCGCGACCCGGCCACGCTCAAGGTCTGTTCGCTGCTCATCAAGCCCGAGCGCCTCAAGACCGAGGTGGCGGTCGATTACGTCGGCTTCGAGATCCCCAACCGCTTTGCGATCGGTTACGGCCTCGACTTCCGCCAGCGCTGGCGCAACCTTCCCTATGTGGCCTCGCTGAACCGCGAGAAAGTCGGCGTTTAGGCCGCCATTCGGCTGTTACCCTTCACGGCCCCGATTCAAGGGCCGCCAAGGCCCACGGAGAGGCACCGATAAGACGATGAGCCGCTTTTTCAAGAGTGCAGCGTTCCCGATACTCATCGTCGTCGTTCTCGCGTTCTTCGCCCAGCGCCTGATCAGCACCGGGAACGAGGTCAAGCCGCCCACCTACAGCGAATTCGTCACCCAGCTGAACAGCGGCGAACTCAAGTCGGTCGACGTAAAGACCAAGAACAGCACGCTCAACGTCACGCCTCGCACCGGCAAGCCCTACGAGACCGGCTTCATCGACAGCGCCGGCGACCGCCTCCAGGCCCAGCTCCAGACCGCCGAGGACCAGGGCAAGCTGCCCGGCGGCTACAACGTCCAGGGCCGAAAGACCAACGGGCTGCTCTCGCTGCTGACCTACGTCCTGCCGTTCCTGATCTTCATCGGGTTCTGGATCTTCCTGATGAACCAGGTCCAGGGCGGGGGCTCGAAGGTGATGTCCTTCGGCAAGTCGCGCGCCAAGCGGATGCCGGTCGACTCGCCGAAGATCACCTTCCGCGACGTCGCCGGAGTGGACGAGGCGGTCGAGGAGCTCCACGAGATCAAGGAGTTCCTCGAGAACCCGAAGAAATTCCAGGCGCTCGGCGCCCGAATACCCAAGGGCGTGCTGCTCTTCGGCCCCCCGGGCACCGGCAAGACCCTGCTCGCGCGCGCCGTGGCCGGCGAGGCCGGCGTGCCGTTCTTTTCCATCTCGGGCTCCGAGTTCGTGGAGATGTTCGTGGGCGTGGGCGCTTCGCGCGTGCGCGACCTGTTCGACCAGGCCAAGCGCAACGCTCCTTGCATCATTTTCATAGATGAAATCGACGCCGTCGGGCGCCAGCGCGGGGCAGGGCTGGGGGGCGGGCACGACGAGCGCGAGCAGACCCTCAACCAGATTCTGGTGGAGATGGACGGCTTCGACACCAACGTCAGCGTCATCGTGATGGCGGCTACCAACCGCCCCGACATTCTCGACCCGGCGCTGCTCA
>CAIKSH010000338.1 GCA_903830015.1 uncultured Solirubrobacterales bacterium
AGCGTCTCCTGGATCACCGCCTCGGTGTAGGCCTCCTCCTCGCCGCCCCGGACCTCGGCCACCAGCCGCCCCATCGCCTCGGGCTCGTGGAGGAGGCGCTCGAAGGCCCAGGCCAGCGTCGAGGCGGTGGTCTCGTGGCCGGCGAGCAGAAGCGTCATCAGCTCGTCGCGCAGCTCGGCGTCGCTCATCGGCTCGCCTTCCTCGTCGCGGGCCAGGAGGAGCATGGAGAGGATGTCCTCGCGCTCCTCGAGCAGCGGGTCCTCCCGGTGGGCGGCGATGATCCGGAAGAGCTCCCGGTCGACCGGCTCCAGGGCCGCCTCGCGGCTGGAGACCACCCGGTCGGAGTCGACGCCGAAGAAGAGCCCGGCGAGCAGCCGCCCCGGGTCGGTGGTCTGGGCGAGCATCCGCACCAGCAGCTCGCGGAGCCGCTCCATCTCGGCGCCGGAATCGACCCCGAAGACGGCCCGCATGATCACCTCGAGGGTGATCGCCTGCATCCTCTCGATCAGCGACAGCGTCTCCCCCTCCTTCCAGGTGGAGACCTCGCGCTCGACCGCCTCGTCCATGATCTCGCCGTACCGGCGCATCCGGTCGCCGTGGAAGGGCGGCAGCAGGAGCCGGCGCTCGCGCAGGTGGCGGGCCTCGTCGAGGAGCAGGACCGAGTTGGAGCCGACGATCGGCTCGAGCACGATGTTGGCCTCGCCGGCGTGCATCACCTCGGCCGGGCCGGTGAAGATCGTCCGGACGTCCTCGGGGTCGCATAGGACGACGAGCGGGAAGCCGGTGATGAAGTCGAAGGTGAAGACGTCGCCGAACCGCTCCCGCTGGCGGAGCATGAACTGCTGCGGGCGGGCCAGCCACTGCAGCGCCTGCGCGTACTGGGGCTGGCGCGGGCCGGGCGGCAGGTCGGCCAGCTCGGGGGCTTCCAGGCTCACGGCGTGATTGTCGCACCTTCGCGGCCGCGCGAGGCGGGGCCGGCCGCTACGGTGCCCCGTCAGTATGAGCGCCCCGAGCAGCCCCGACGCCATCCGCGAGGTCAACGAGCGCTACCACGACGGCGCCGCCGCCCACTACGACTCCAAGTGGGGGATCGACTGGGGCGAGGTCGGCCGCGAGCAGGTGCTCGGGAAGGTGGAGAAGGCGATCGGCGGCCCGATTCCCGCCTTTGCCCGGTCGCTGGAGATCGGCGCCGGCACCGGCTACTTCTCCCTCCACATGCAGATGGCCGGGCTGGTCGGGCGGGCCACCTGCACCGACATCTCAGGCGGGATGATCGAGGTGCTGCAGGCCAACGCCACCATGCTCGAGCTCGACGTCGAGACCTCGGTCTGCGACGCCGAGGAGCTCCCGTTCGAAGACGGCAGCTTCGACCTGGTCTTCGGCCACGCCGTCCTGCACCACATCCCCGACCTCGACCGCGCCTTTGCCGAGTTCCTTCGCGTCCTGGCCCCGGGCGGGATGATCGTCTTCGCCGGCGAGCCCTCGCGCTACGGCGACCGGCTCGCCCAGGTGCCGAAGGTGGCGGCCACCGCGGTGGCACCGGCCTGGCGGGCGGCGATCGGCGCCGCCGCCGCCCCCGAAGGCCACGCCGACGGCGGCGAGGACAACCACGAGCTCGAGCGGCACGTCGACGTCCACGCCTTCCTGCCCGCCGACCTCGAACGGGCAGCGGGCGACGCCGGCTTCGTCGACGTCCGGGTTACCGGCGAGGAGCTGCTGGCCAACTGGTTCGGGTGGACCAACCGCGCCCTCGAGCACACCGCGGTCAGCGATGAGATCCCGGACCTGTGGCGCCAGTACGCCTTCCGCGGCTACCTGGCCCTGCAGAAGGTCGACCGGAGCCTGCTTGAGGGAAGGCTCCCGGCGACCGTCTTCTACAACCTGCTGCTCAGCGCCCGGCGCCCGGGCTAGAGGCCGGCCAGCTCCTCGCGCGCCAGGGCGGCGCGGTCGGCGATCGCCGCCTGCTCGGCGGGGTCGAACTTTCCCCAGGTGCGCACCGGCATGGCCATCCGGTGGTTCTTCGAGAAGCGCCCTGAGTGCGAGCCGATGAAGTCCCAGTAGAGGGCGGTCAGCGGGCAGCCCTTCTCCCCCGTTCGCTCCTTCGGCGAATAGCGGCACTCCCGGCACCAGGCGCCGCCGCTCATCTTGTGGACGTAGTTGCCGCCGGCGGCGTAGGGCTTGGTCATCATCACGCCGCCGTCGGCGTAGAGGGCCATGCCGGCCGCGTTGGGGGCCATCACCCACTCGGCTCCGTCGACGAAGGAGCGCTCGAACCACCCGACGACCTGCCAGGGCTCGATCCCGGCGAGCATGGCGATGTTCCCGAGCACCATCAGGCGCTCGATGTGGTTGGCGTAGCCGTAGCGGCCGACCGAGTCGATCACGCCGTCCAGGCAGGCCCAGCCCGAGGGCTCGCCCCGGTAGGAGGCCGGGAGCGGCGCCGTGGCGTCGAGGGCGTTGTCGATGCGCCAGTCGCCGGCGCGCAGCCAGTACATGCCCCAGACGTACTCGCGCCAGCCGATCACCTGCCGGATGAATCCCTCGGCCGCCTCGATCGGGACGTTCCCGGCCGCCCAGGCGTCCTGCGCGGCCCGGGCCACCTCGAGCGGGCCGATCAGCCCGAGGTTGAGGGGAACGCTCATGAGGGCGTGGAAGAGGAACGGGTCGCCGGGGACCATCGCGTCCTGCCAGGCGCCGAACTCGGGGAGGCGGCGCTCCACGAAGTCGGCCAGGGCCGCCTGGGCCTCGGCCGGCGTTACGGCAAAGCGGCGCGGTCCCTCCTCCCCCCAGAGGTCGAGGTCCCACGAGCCGAGGTCCTCGCGGACGGCCCGGTCGATCTCGTCCTCCTCCGGGAGCCACGGCTCGGGCGCGTCGACGCCGGCCTTGGGCGGCTTGCGGTTCTCGGCGTCGAAATTCCAGCGCCCGCCCTCCGGCTCGCCTTCGGCATCGACGAGGATTCCGTAACGGCGGCGCTGCTCGCGGTAGAAGGGCTCCATCGTGATCGACTTGCGCCCGTCGGCCCACTCGGCGAACTGCTCCGGCGAGGTGAGGAACTGGTTGGAGGGGACGAGCTCCACGCCCAGGGCAGCCAGCTCGCCGACAGCGCCGGCGCGGTTGGGGTGGGCGCAGGCGACATTGTCTCCGACG
>CAIKSH010000339.1 GCA_903830015.1 uncultured Solirubrobacterales bacterium
GGGCGGCGGGTCGAGCTCGCCCGCCATCTCGCGGAGCACCTCATACTGGCGGTCGAGGCCCATGAGACGAAGCCCGAAGCCCAGGGTGGCGGCACGGCGGTCCTGCGAAATGACGTTCTGGCGCAGGTAGGGCGGCACCGCCTCGAGCAGCGAGCTCACCCGCTCCCGGGAGCGAAGCGAGTCGCTGCTGGTGAACAGGTCCGGCAGCGAGAAGGCCGGGCAGAGCTCCGACCCGCGACAGCCACGCGCCGGGTCGTAGCCGGTCTTCTTCAGGATCCTCTGCTGGTAGTCGGTCATCCAGGCGACGACCTTCGGGTCGGAGATGTCGGGCGCCTCGACGAGGACGTTTACCTCGCCGCCCACGCCGCTCGTCCGCTGGAGCTTCTCCAGGCCACCCAGGGCAGGGAGCGACGAGGGCACGAGCCGCTGGATGTCCGACTCCACCTTCAGCTGGCTCTCGGCCGCCCAGCCGACCACGGCCAGGGCCAGCGCCACGGCCACGAAGCGCCCCGGGTGGCGGAGGGCGAGATCGAGGCTCTGCCGCCCCGCGCGCGATGCCTTTGCCGCCATCCACCGGGCCGGCCGGAGCCCGGCGACGATCTCTCCCGCCTCCCGCCAGGCGCGGGCGGCGGCCGCAACCGGCGCGGGGGCCTGGCGCCCGGCGGCGAGGGCCTGGATCGCCACCCCGAGCGTGAGGGCGCAGACCACGGCCAGCACGATCCCGATCACCAGCAGGATCCCGAAGCCGCGCACCATCGGCATCGGCGAGAGGGCCAGGACGAGGAACCCGGCCGCCGTGGCGGTCGCCGCGGCGATGATCGTCGGCGCCCCGCGGCGCGAGATCCGCTCGACCGCCTCGGGAAGCGGCTCGCCCCCCTCCTCGGCGCGCGACTGGAGCTGGATCGCGTAGTCGACCGCCAGGCCGATCAGGATCGGAATGACCGCGATCGAAGCCATCGTCAGCGGCAGGCCGCTGAGGGCGAGGGCCCCAAAGGTGAGGCCGGTGGCGGCCAGCGCGACGGCGAGCGGCGCGAGCCTGAGCCGGGACCGGAAGACGATTCCCAGCGTGATCGCCATCACCAGGGCGGCGGCGATCAGCAGGACGAGGATCGAGCGGGAGATCGAGTCGGTGAGCTCTTCGACCAGGACCGGCACCCCCGTTACCTCGTACCCGCCGGCCCGGAGCCTCCACTCCTTCATGCTCACCGCATCCCGGATGTCGGAGATCGCCTCGCGGCGCTGCTGCTCGCTGAGACCGCTGCGCAGCCGGACCTGGATCAGCGCCCCTTCCCGTCCCGGGAAGAGCGCGGCGAAGCGGGCCTTTGGCGTCCCGGCCGGCCGGCGCGAGTCGAAGACCAGGCGGGCGATGAACTGCGGGTCGTCGACCCGCGGCACCGAGGTGAGCCCGTAACGGAGAGCCAGGGGAACGAGGAGGCCGGCGAGCCGGCGGTTGGCCGCCTCGACGGCACGGGCCCTCGCGGCGGCCGCGGCCTGCGGCGACTCCCCCCGCGCCAGGGCCGACTCGTAGGCCCGTCGTCCCGACGATGCTGCCTCGCGCTGCGTCTGCTCGACCAGCAGGCCCAGCTGGCCGGTTACCTGGGTCGCTGCCTCGGATATGAAGGTCCCGGGGCCGAAGACCACCTGGGCCCAGCGCCGGCGGGCCATCTGCGAGCAGGGCCCGTCGGCCCCGCCCGGCGCGTCGGCTCCGCTGGCGTTGCCGGCCAGGCAACCCTCGAGGCCGGCCGCCTTGCCCAGGTCGTCGGTGAGCACGAGGTCCTTGACCGGCTCGCGGATGAAGACGTAGACGGCGTCGCTGCCAAATCGCCGGTGGAGATCCTCCGTCGCGGCGTAGCCCGGCGTCGAGGGGCCGACGAGCGTCTTGGTCTCGGCCGTCGGCTGGAGGCGCAGCGCCAGCGCGGCGCCGGCGAGGGCCAGCACGGCCACCGTCCCCCCCACCACGAGCGGGCGGCGCGCCGACACCCCCATTACCGTCGCGAGGAGCCGCTTCAGCATGGCCGGAACCTAGCGGCGCGGAGGACCGGAGGCGCCGGGCGCCGCACCGCGGTCAGGGAACGAGCTGCGGCGTCCTGGCGCCTGGGATCAGCTGCGGGTAGTACTTGCCTCCGTAGACCGGACCCTGGAGGCCGCAGCCGGGGGCGGCAACGTTGTTCGGGTCGCCGAGCGTGTTGACGTTGTCGTTGAACGAGTAGCCGCTCACGCGGGCCGAGAGCGTCGGGCCGAGACTGTCGGTCGCCGAGGCCGACAGGCCCGGGGAGATGCCGGTGGTGCAGTTGCCGTTCTGGTAGACCGGCATCGACGAGGTCGCCAGGGCCCTGAAGGCGCCCGGCAGCGGATACGGGTTGCTGCGGATCGACTTCACGCGCTCGGGGTAGGTGGCAAGCGCCTCGGGAGCGAAGCGATTCACCAGCCTCGCGTACTTGACCTGCTTGCCCTGGAGGTTCACCTGGGCGTTGGTGGCCGCCGCGACATTGGCCACGAAGGCCGTCAGCTCCTGCTTGTACGGGCCCAGGTACTGGAAGAGGGGATTGAAGTTGGCGGCCAGCGGGTCGATCGAGCCGAGGAACGGCGCCGCCTCGGCCAGGAAGGCGTCGGTAGCCGGCAGCCCGGTGTCGGCGGCGTTGATCGCCGGCCCCAGCCCGGTGAACAGGCCGTCCAGCTGGGGCGCGAACCGGTTGAGCTGCTTCATCGTCGGGTCGAGCTGGAGCGCCACCGGCTGGAGCTGGGTAACCACCGGGTTGGTGTCGTCGGCGAAGCGCACCAGCCGGGCCAGTGTCGCCCGCGACTCGCGCTGGAAGGCCGGCAGGGCGACGAAGGTCTCGGCAAGCTGCTGGTTTCGGTCGGCGGTCGTCGAGAAGACCGCGTTGGAGTTCTCGATCAGGCTGCGCAGCTGGGAGTCACGGGCGCTCAGCGAGGCGAAGACCGTTCCCGTGCTGCTGAAGAGGCGACTGAGCTGCGGGGCGTTGCTGTTGAGGGTCTCGCCGAGCGTCGTCACCTCCTGCTCGAGCGGAGCGAACTCGGCGAAGGCGTCGTTGATGTCACGGCCCCGGCCCAGGCCGGCGATCGCCTGCTGCTGCTGCCAGACCTGGAAGGCGGCCCGCGTCGCCGGGTCGAAGGCCTGAATGATCTCGTCGAGCTCGACGCTGGGCTTGATGTTCCCGCGCGGGAGTGTGCCGTCGTCCGGGAGGAACGGCCCGTCGGGATTGCCGGGCGTCAGCTCGAGGTAGGTCTCGCCGAGCAGCGTCTTCGAGCGGAGCATCGCCCGGCTGTTGACCGGGATCGGGGAGTACTCGGGCTCCATCTGGACGGTCACGTTCGAGCGGCCGGTCTCCGGGATCGCCTCGATCTTCTTGACCGTGCCGACGCGAACGCCGGAGATCCGCACGTCGGCCTCCTGGGCCAACTGCCCCGCTTCCTTGAACGGGACGGTGAAGCGGTAGCCGTCCGGCTTGAGCGGGGTCGAGCCTCCGAAGGCCACCCAGAGGAACAGGAGCAGCACGAAGCAGGAGAGCGCAAAGGCCGTCATCGTCAGCAGCTGGGCGACGCTGGGCGGTGTCTTGTTCACGGCGCCTCCCCGTTCGCGGTCGCGGAGTTGGCGGCGGGCGGGGTCTCCGAGAGGCCCTGGCTCTCACGCTGGCGCTTGAGCGTCTGGCGGGCGATCTTGCGGCCGCTGGCCACCGCGGCCGGCGAACTGCCGCAGACCTCGGAGGTCTTGGGCGCGTTGAGCATGTCGAGCTGCGTGCCGATGAACGGGTTGCCGAGCCCGATCCCCTCGTAGATGGCCAGCGCGTCGCACGAGCTCAGGAGCATGCCGCGGCGGATCGGGCCCATCGCGTCCTGCATGCTGAAGATCGAAGCGCTCAGGTGGCCACCCCAGCCCAGGTAGAAACCGTAACCCTCGTCCCCACCTGGGGGCTTGTAGGCGATCGCGTTGGTCAGGTTGTTGAGCGATCCGAAGGCGGTGGTCAGCTCCGGGGCCGCCGCGGCCAGGTCGGCGCTGGCCGGCCTCAGCGTGGCGACGGTCGGGCCCGCTTCCTGGGTGAACGGCCGCAGCTGGTCCCGGAGCACCGGCGTGGTCGCCTCGGCGAAGCTCTGCAGCGACTCGAGCGCCGGCGCGGTGCCCTTGGCGGCGGGGAGCAGCTTGCCGAGCGCCGGGCCGAGCTGGGTCTGCAGGCGGTCGTTGTTGATGACCGCCCGGTCGGTGGCCTGCAGGGCACCGGGAAGGAGGCGGACCGCCTCGCGCAGGCTCGACTGCTCGGCCGCGAACGATGCGAAGACGTCGTTGGACGAGCGGACGAACCGGGCCAGCTCGGTATCGCGCTGGCCGAGCGTCTGGGTGAGGATGCTGAGGTTGGTGATCGACCGGCGGATGTAGGCCTCGCGCTTGCCCAGCAGGCGCCCGATGCGGGCCAGGTACTGGGAGGTCGGGTTGAACCGCTTGAGCGTCGCCGAGAGCTCCTGCGAGTTGCCGGCCAGGCCCTGCCCGCCACCGTTGAGCAGGAGCTGGAGGTAGTTGCGGGTGTCGGTGTCCAGCCCGGCCAGGAACTCGTCGGGGTTAACGTTGGGCAGCGTGCGGGACACCCGGACCGTGCCGCCGGCCGGGATCTCGGGGGCGTTCGGCGTTCCCCGGTTGAGCTGGATCGTCATGTCGTTGAGGCCGGTCTTGGGTCGCAGAAGCGCGTAGGCGTCACGGCGGATATCGGCGTACTTGCGCCGGATCTTCATCTGGACCCGCGCACGACCGTCGACGAGAGACACCTCGCCGATCTCGCCTACGGTCACCCCGGCGACGATCACCGTCTGCCCCTGGCCCGGGGTCACCGCCTGGGCGGTCGAGAAGTCGGCGTAGTAGTCGACGAAATCGCTGCCCACGATCGGCACCCAGTTGGGCAGGTAGAAGCGCTGGTTGGAGAGGATGTAGCCCCCGATAAGTACGGCGATGAGCGCCACGATCCCGAGGGCGATCACGTCACGGGTGTGTTTCATGACGAGGTTCTTCATGCGATCAGTCCGATGGCCCCGTCTTGGTCGCGGCGAAGTCGGGCAGGGGCTGGTCCTTGCAGAGCGCCTTGGTCTGGTAGGTCGGCACCTTGCCGTCCCACGCGGGGCGAGTGCCCTCCGGGCGCCCGAGGCTGTTGCCGTAGATCGGCTCGCCGCCGCCGAGGTTGCCGCCGGTCAGCTTCACCGGGTACGGGCCGCCGCCGGCCTGCAGGCGGACGAACTGGCCGTTGCCATCGAAGCCGGCGCTCTCGCCGCTGGCCCCCACGAGCGAGTACCAGAACTCGTGGAAGTTGGGCTTGCCGGTCGAGAAGGCGCCGTCGGGCATCGGGACGTCTCCGACCGGCACCAGGTAGTTGGTCGTGCAGTTGGCGAAGTTGCCGGTCTGGGGCAGCAGGTCGAGCGAGGAGCCGCTCAGCGAGGCAAGGCTCGCCGTGGTCGGCTGGAGGTTGCTCGCCAGGCCGCCGAGCTCGGCGTTCGACAGGAGCGGCAGGGCCTGGTCCAGGAACGGGGTGACCGCCGTGATGGTCGCCGGGATCTGCTCGAGGCCGGGGACCGAGGCCAGCGAGAAGGCACGCACGTTGGGCAGCGCAGCATTGGTGGCCCCGAGGCTCGAGTAGGAGTTGCGGACCGTCGGTCCGAGGTACCGGATCGCGCTGCGCAACGAAGCCTGCTCGGAGGCCAGCGCCCCCATCGTCGTGTTGAAGTTCTCGACCAGCGACGCCAGCTGCGGCTCGCTGCCGGTCAGCTTGCCGGTGGTTGCGGCCAGGCCGCGGACCACGCCGGTCAGGTTGTCCCCGCTGGCCCCCTGGAGGGCCTGGTTGACCAGCGCGCTGTTCTTGAGCGCCTCCTCGCTGTAGATCAGAGACTCGTTCAGCGCCTGGGCCGCCGTCTTGTCCTGGTTCATGGCCGGCTGGTCGGCGTTCTCGGCCGGCGTCGGCTCGTCGCTCAAAGCCCCGCCCAGCTCAATGAGCAGGACCTGCAGGTCCCGGCGGGAGTCCTGCTGGAGCGAGGTCAGCACCTCGTTCAGCTGGACCGGGATCGCCGTCTGGGTGACCGGGATGGTGTCCCCGTCCTCGATCGTCGGGGCCGACGGGGTCCCGGGCTTCATGTCCACGAAGAAGTTGCCCTCGAGGAAGATCCGCGGCCGGATCTTCAGGGTCGCGTCGCGGTGGATCGGAAGGGCGTTCTCCTGGACCTCCATCGTGACAACGGCGTTGTCGGTGCCCTCCTGACCGCTGACCTTCACCACCTTGCCGACGTTGACGCCCGCGATCCGGACCGGGGAATCGATCCGGATCGAGTTCGACGAGGTGAAGACGGCGTTGAACTGGTAGCCGCGGCTGAACGGCCAGTCCTTCGTGTAGCCGAAGAAGACGAGCACGAGGATGACGACGATCGAGACGACCGCCACCGTGATCGGGTTGAACCCGGTCCGGTCCTTGCGGAGGGTGCGGGGCTTCTCGCCGCGGGAGAAGAGGGCCATCACTTGCCCTCCTTGATCGCCGTCGAGGGCATGTCGGTGAAGAGCGGCCCGGGCGGGTTGCCGATCACGACCTTGCCGCCCTCGAAGTTCTCCGTGCCGGCCTCACAGGTCTTGGGCTGGCCCGGCGCCGCGGTGTACGGATACGGGTTGGAGTGCAGGAAGTTGGCCGGGTCGCTGCCCTCCGGGCCGCCGTTGGCCGGGGAGCTGGCCGGCACGCCCTCGTTGTTGGGCGACAGCGGCGGCGAGGTTGACGGATTGGCCGGGTCGTAGGTGCCCCCCGGGGTGGCCAGGACGGTCGCCCGCAGCGCGTTGCCGTTGGTTCCGCCTTCGCTGGATACCTCCTGGACGTTGCGCAGGGCGATCCCGATGTAGTTGCAGACCGTCTGGGCCGGCGTCGCGAAGGCCAGGGTCGGGTCGAGGAGCCCGGTGGTCTCGGTCAGGTCGGAGACGCCGAGCAGGACCTGCGGGTCGGTGGCGAACTCCGACACCGCGGTGAGCGTGGTGGCCAGCTGCGCGTTGAAGGCCGGCGACTTCTTGTAGACCGGCGTACCGACGGTCACGATGTTGGCCAGGCTCGGGGCCGCGTCGGCGAAGTAGTTGATACCCGGCTGCAGGCGGGTGAACAGGAGGGCGCTGTTGGAGAGGAACGGCCGCAGCTGCGGGAGGTACTCGGTGGAGGTCCTCAGCGTCTCCGGGCCTTCGACGATCGACTCCTGGATGTAGGGCCGCGCGACCCCGGCCAGGGCGGTGAAGGTGGTGTCGAGGTTGGCGAACATCTGGCCCTGGGTCTCGGCCGCCGGGGCCACGACGCCGGCGCTCTGGGCCAGCCCGCGGAAGAACCCGGCGAGGTTGGTCCGCGAGCTGGCGAGGTTGTTGGCCAGTGGCTCCAGCTCGTCGAGCATCGGCTCGAGGTCCTGGATGGCCTGGTTGAGGTTCTGGCCCCGTCCGCTGATCGCGTTGCCGAACGAGCCGAGGTTTCGCTGCGAGGCCCGTCGCGTCTGCGCGTCGAAGATGTTCAGGAAGTCGTCGAGCTCGACGGGAACCGGCCGCGCCTGGGAGAGCGGGACGGTGGCCCCGTTGGCGAGGGTGTCGTTCGAGGTACCGCGGGTGAGCTGGACGTACTTGAGGCCGATAGCCGACCGCGGCCGGATCATCACCATGGTGTCGGCGGGGAGCGGCTCGATCGAGCGCTGGAGCTTGAGGTTGAGGTTGGCGATGACCGTGCCGTCGGGAAGGGTCTGGGGGGTGATCTGCGTGACCGTTCCCACGCGTGTCCCGCCGAGGCGGACCTCGTTGCCCTTGACCAGCCCGGCGGCATTGGGAACCCGGACCTTCAGGTCGTAGGTGGGGACGAAGGGCAGGCCCGAGTTGGCGTTGTAGGCCAGGAAGACCAGGACGACCGCGACGAAGACGGTCACCACCCCGATCAGCACCGGGTTTGCCGCGATCGATGTCCGCCGGCGCCGCTTCATTGGCCGAGGAGGTAGTCGAGGAGGGCCTGGGCGGAGCGGCGGTCGGTCGGCTTTGCCGGCGAGGGCGCCTTGCCGCGCCCGTTAGTGGCCTTGCCGCGCCCGGTGGTGGCCTTCGGCGCCGGCCGTGCTGCCGGGCCCGGCGCCGGGGCGTTCCTGCTGCCGGAACCGGTTGCCGGCGGCGTGCTCGAGGCCGGCGGCGTACCGGAGCCGGAGTTGACCGTCCCGCCGTTGAACTTGGCGTTGCAGTTGATGTCGTTGGCCGCGTAGAAGCTCTGGCAGGTGGTGGTGACGAGCCGCGCCCGCGCATAGTGGCCGTACTCGTCGAAGCCGTTGGCCAGGCCGACGGCGTTGTAGATGAAGCGCGTCAGGTTCTGCCAGCCGCCCTGCTTCTCGGTGGAGCTGAGCAGGCTGGCCAGGTTGGTCGACGACGGCTTGGCGTTGGCCCCCAGCGCCTTGAGCTCCTTGGCCAGAGGCAGCGTCTTGACCAGGGCCGGCCCACCGATGTCGGCGGTGTCGCCGAGGCTCTCCAGGGCCGGGATGCCGGCTTCGTTGAAGGCCGGGGCACCGACGGTGAAGGTGCTGAGATCGTTGCCGGCCCGGTTGAGGTCGGCGGCCACCGGCTCGAAGGCGGCGGCAAAGTCCCCTAGCTTGACCATCGTCGGCTGCAGCTGGGCCAGGAAGCCGGGCAGCAGCCTCCAGTTCTCGCGGAAGGAGGCGCTCTCCTCGGCCGTCGCCTGCGCCGTGTACCCGGCCGAGTTGATGAAGCCCTTGAGCTGCTGGCTGTTGCGGGCCAGCGGCTGCAGGACGGTGTCGCCGTTGACGGCCAGCGAGGCCAGCGTGCGGTTCTGGCGGGCGAGGATCTCCAGGACGTCGTCGAACGCCTTCAGCGTCGGGTCGGTCTTCTTGAGCGCCGAGTTGAGCGTCTCACCGTTGCCGGCCAGGGTCACGCCGAACTCGTTGAGGATGATGGTCAGCCGTTCGCGGTAGGGCAGCCTGGAGATGTTGTTGACCAGGTCGAGGTCCACCGAGGTCGCCGTCCTCGAGGCCGGGAGCAGGTGCTGGCCCTTCCCGGGGCCGCTCTGGATTACCGGAAGGAGCGGGGCCTGCACCTCCCCGGCGGGCACCGGGGTCGTCGGCTGGCAGTCGACGAACTTCTCGCCGATCAGCGACTGCGGGCGGATCCGGCAGAAGGCGTCGGTGCGGAAGTCCTGGTAGCCCTTGGTCTCGATGTTCAGGACGACCGCGGCCTTGTTGTTCTCGGTCAGGTCGAGCGACTCGATCTTCCCGACCTTCACCCCGGCGATCTTCACGTCCATCCCGGGGATCACGAAGGCCGCGTTGTCGAAGATCGCGCGCACCTGGTAGCCCGACGAGCCGCCGGAGGCGGTCGCCGCGACCACCACGACCACGACGGCGCAGACGGCGACGAAGGCGGCGATTACCCGGCGCACCGTCTACCAGCTCCCCGGGGCCACCACGGCCGGGTTGCAGTCGAGGGCGCCCAGCCCCGGGAATACCGGGTCGGGCTGCCAGGGGGCGCTGCCGTCGGGGGCGGCCTGGGTCGAGGCGCCCGGGCAGCGGATGGTGTTACCGGGGCCGTTGCTTACCCCGGCGTTGCGGTTGTCGCCGAGGTAGTCGAGCGAGCTGCCGTTGTACTGGAAGGCGTTGAAGGCCGAGGTCGACCGCAGGTAATGGCCGTTGGCGTCGTAGTTGGAGGCCGACTGGCCGAAGTCGCGCAGCAGCCCGACGAGCTCGGGGCCGTAGGTGCGGAAGTAGGTCTGGTTGGAGAGCGACGTGTTGATCGCCCGGATCGAATCCGGGAAGGAGGTGCTGGCCGCCTTCTGGAGCTTCGGCGCCGTCTTCATCGCGTCGGTGAAGTCGTTGTTGGCGCCCTTCTGGCTGACCGTCTTGGAGAGGTTGGCGAAGACCGGCGTCCCCTCCTGGAGGACCGGCTCGAGGTCGGCGAGGAACGGCGCGAGGTCCTTCGTGTTGGCCTGCGTCGCGTCCACCAGCTGGTCGACGTCGTCGAGCGTGTAACGGAGGTTGACGAAGGTGGTGTTGGCCCGGCGCAGCGTCTGGGGCAGGTAGTCGAGCGCTTCGGCCAGCGACTGGTTCTCGGAGGCGATAGCCCCGAGCGTCGTGTTGGCGTTGGTGACCAGGTCGGTGAGCACCGGCCCCTTGGCGGCGAGCGTCCCCATGACCGAGGAGGTGTTGCGGACCATCGCCTGCAGCGCCGGCTGGTCGGCGTTCAGGTCTTCCACCAGTCCGGTCGTGGCGCGCAGCGCCGGGGCCAGGTAGGGGGCGGCGTTATTGGCGTCCTGGCCGCGCCCGGCGTACCAGGTGCCAAAGCCGCGGATCAGCTTGGTCAGGCCGGCGGTGGTCTTCGGGTCGAGCGTGTTGAAGAGCTGGTCGAGATCGACGATCGTCGTCGTGTTCTCCACCGGGAGGGTCGCGCCGACCGGGATCTCGGGCGCGCTCTCGGGGCCCGGGTTGAGGGCGATGTACCGGTTGGCCACGCCGGAGAGCGAGGTCGCCCGGATCGTTGCCGAAGATCCTTCGTGGAGCGGGGCGTAGGGCTCGTTTATCTCTACGGTGACGACCGCCTGGTTGTTGTCGGTGAGGCGGATGTCGGTCACCTTGCCGACGCGCCTTCCGCCCACCTGAACGCTGTTGTCGTTGACCAGCTGGCCGGCGGTCTCGAAGGTGAGCTTGTAGGTGGTGCCCGAGCTGCCGCCGGTCACCACGACGATGACCAGCACGACGACCGCCGCCAGCCCTGCGAGCGCGAGCAGCCGGCCGGCCCTCACCGGACGCCCCCCTCCATAGTCGGCGCCAGCGACGGGATGTTGCTACTCCATCCCGAGCGGGCCCTGCGCCGCCCCGGAAAGGAACTGGCGGACGAAGGCGTTATCGGACTCGAAGAGCTCCTCGGCCGGGCCGGACTCGACGATCCGGCCCCGCCAGAGGACCGCGATGTACTCCGCCACCCGGCGGGCACTCATGATGTCGTGCGTAATGACCGTGTAGGCGCCGCCGTTCTCCTCGTGGATCTCCTGGATCAGCTCGCAGAGGAGCGCGGTGCGCACCGGGTCGAGCCCCGAGTCGGGCTCGTCGAAGAGCACGATGTCCGGGTCGAGCACCAGCGCGCGGGCGAAACCGGCGCGCTTGCGCATGCCGCCCGAGAGTTCGTTGGGCATCTTGTCGGCGGCGTCGGCGAGGCCGACCTCCTCGAGCCGTCGGTTGACGATCCCGAGGATCTCCTCCTCGGGCTTGTCGGTGTGCTGGCGCAGCGGGAAGGCGACGTTGTCGAGCAGGTTCATCGACCCGAAGAGGGCGCCGTCCTGGAAGAGCACCCCGAACTTCGTGCGCATCTCGAAGAGCTCCTCGTCGCGCATGCTGGGGAC
>CAIKSH010000340.1 GCA_903830015.1 uncultured Solirubrobacterales bacterium
GGTCGGCCACGGGGTCGATGCGGTCCGGGCCGGCGGCCAGCAGCTCCAGCGGCCGCGCCTCGGCGTAACGGCGCTTGCGGCGCGTGACCACGGCCCGCACCCGGTCGCCCGGAACGCTGTCCCGGACGAAGACGACGTAGCTGCGCCCGCCCTCCAGCTCCACGCGGGAGACGCCGTTGCCGCCGAAGGCCAGCGACTCGACCTCCAGCTCGAGCTCGTCGCCGCGGTCGACGCGGGTCCTGGCCTTCTCGGCTGCTCCTTCGGCGCTCACTGCGGCGAGGATCGCATCATCGGCTCAATCGCCGGTAAGGAGCCACTCCAGCATCGCCTTCTGGGCGTGGCGGCGGTTCTCGGCCTGGTCCCAGATGCGCTGGCGCTCGCCGTAGAGCACCCCTTCGCTGATCTCCTCCCCGGGGTGGGCCGGCAGGCAGTGCAGGGCGATGGCCTGCGGCCCGGCGGCCGAGAGCAGCTCCTCGTCGAGCCTCCAGCCGGCCAGGGCCTGGCGCCGTTCGGCGGCGCTCTCCTCATCGCCCATCGAGACCCAGACGTCGGTGTAGACGGCATCGGCGCCGGCCACCGCCTCCCGCGGGTCGGCCACCCGGCGGCCTCCGGCCTGCGGCTCGAGCTCATACCCGGGCGGCGAGGAGACCACCACGTCGAGGCCGACCGCGGTGCCCATCATCGCCAGCGAGCGGGCGACGTTGTTGCCGTCGCCGACGTAGGCCAGCGTCAGGGAGTCGAGCGCCCGCCCCGGGAAGGCCTCGGCCAGGGTCATCAGGTCGGCCAGGGCCTGCGAGGGGTGGTAGAGCGGCGAGAGCATGTTGAAGACCGGGATCGAAGCGACGGCGGCCATCTCCTCCAGCGTCCCGTCGCTGCCGGTGCGGATGCCCACGGCGTCGACCTGGCCGGAGAGCACCCGGGCCGTGTCGCCCACCGACTCGCCGCGGGAGGTCTGCATCTCGTCGGGGCGCAGGACGATCGGGTAGCCGCCGAGCTCGACGATCCCCGCCTCGTACGAGAGCCGGGTCCGCGTGCTGGGCTTCTCGAAGAGGATCGCGACGATCCGCTCCCCGAGCGCGCCCGAGGAGCGCGGTGCGGCCTTCAGCTCGCCGGCGCGCGCGACCATCGCGAGCAGCTCGTCGCGGCTGGGCTCGGTTCCGGTGATGAAGGCGCGGGGCAAGGCGCGTGAATATAAGGACGGCCGTCAGATCCGGGCGCCCGGGCCGTTGCAGGCCCCCGCGCGGTCAGTCGCGGCGCTCGACCTCGCCGCCGCCCTGCCGGCGCAGCCCGAAGCCGCGCACCATGAGGATCGCCTTCTCCCCGATCGAGCCCCGCTCGGGCATCACGCCGAGCTGGACCGCCGCGTCGTAGGCGTCGAAGAAGGCCCGCACCCGCCAGAGACGCTCGCCCGGGGGATCGAGCTCACAGTACAGGAGGGCGTGCACGGTCAGCCGGCGCCCGGTGGCCGGGATCGAGGAGATCGGCTCGCGGTGGGTCCCGGTGAGCAGCACCGGGGCGGCGACCAGCCTTCCCCTGGCGAGGCGCTCGCCGGCCGACTCGACCGTGGCGTCGGGGAAGGCATCCCACAGGCGGGCGGCACGATCCGCCAGTGCCTCGGGGCCGTAGACCGGTTCGGTGGCCAGGGGATCGGTCCAGTGCAGGTCGGGCGCGCAGACCGCGGCAAAGGCCCCGCGCCGGCGGCCCGACCAGGCTTCCTGGAAGCTGTCGAGGAGCTCGTCCACGCGACTTCACGCTACCGGCCCGCGCCCTGCGAGACTTGCGCCGATGAGTACGCCGCCGACACCGCGGGAAGGCCGCTGAGCATGGGCCGAAGGAGCCGCAAGCCGCCGCCCTCGCAGGAGGCGCCGAAACAGAGGCTGACCGGCGAGCAGCGCGACGAGATCGCCCGGGCGAAGCTCGAGCCGATCGAGCCGGGCGAGCGCCCGGTGCCGGTGATCGTGGCCAGCGCGGTGGCCGTGGTGCTCGCCGTGGCCAACCTCGGCTGCTTCCTGGCCGGGGTCGAGGTGCAGGGCCAGAGGCCCAACGCCTTCGGTGTCCTGCTCTTCGGGGCGCTGATGCTCGCCGCCGCCTGGGGGATGTGGAACCTTCGCTACTGGGCGCTGCTCGGCTTCCAGGCCCTCCTCGCCGTGACCCTGGTGATCGCCGGCCTCTCGGTGATGGTCGCCGGCAACCTGCTCGCCGTGGTGCTCTGCCTCGCCGTCCTGGGGCTCGGCGGGTGGCTCTTCTGGAAGCTGGTCCGCGTGCTCGGCCGGGTGAAGGTGCCCCGCCCCGGCGACCGGGCCGAGCCGCAATAAGCGGGCCGCTCCGGCCTCTTCCGTTACATACACTCGCCGCATGGCGCAGGACAGCTTCGACTGCATCGTCATCGGGTCCGGGCCCGGCGGCTACGTCGCCGCGATACGCGCCTCGCAGCTGGGCATGAAGACGGCGGTCATCGAGCGCACCCACGTCGGCGGCCGCTGCCTGAATGTCGCCTGCATCCCGGCCAAGGCGGTGCTGCGCTCGGCCGACATCCTCACCGAGGTGCGCAGCGCCGGGGACCACGGAATCGTCGTCGGCGAGCCTTCGGTCGACTTCCCGGCCGTCGCCGAGCACCGGGCCAAGGTGATCGGCACGCTCACCGGCGGCGTGGAGATGCTGCTCAAGAAGAACGGGGTCGAGCTGATCGAGGCGCCCGCCACGCTCACCGGCGGCATGGGGGTCAAGGCCGCAGACCGGGAGCTGGAGGCCACGAAGGCGATCATCCTCGCCACCGGCTCGGTCGGCCGGCCGATCCCCGGCGCGCAGTTCGGTGGGCGGATCATCGGCACCGAGGAGGCGTGGGCGCTCGACGAGCTCCCCGCCAGCATGGCCGTGGTCGGCGCCGGGGCCTCCGGCTGCGAGATCGCCAGCGCCTACGCCCGCTTCGGCACCGCCGTAACCCTCTACGAGGTCGCCGACCGGGTGCTGCCGACCGAGGACCCGGACGTCTCCCGCCTGGTCGAGCGCGCCTTCAAGAAGCAGGGGATCGAGGTCGTGGTCAACGCCTCGCTCTCCGGCATCGAGGCCGGCGCGGACTCGGTCACCTGGAGCGCCGGCGACGGGCAGGGGAAGGCCGACTGGATGGTCATCTCCGCCGGGCGCGGGCCCGACGAGGAGGGGCTGGGCCTCGCCACCGCCGGCGTCGAGCTCGGCGAGGACGGCCGGGTGAAGGTGGATGGCCAGATGCGGACCACCGCCCCCGGGATCTTCGCCATCGGGGACATCGTCCCCGGCCCGGCGCTCGCCCACAAGGCCAGCGAGGAAGGGATCATCGCCGCCGAGGCGGCCGCCGGCCAGGACCCCCACCCGCTCGACTATCTCGACATCCCGCGCGCGACCTTCTGCGAGCCCAACGTGGGCAGCTTCGGCCTCACCGAGGCCCAGGCCAAGGAGGCCGGCTACGACGTGACCGTCGGCAAGGTGCCGTTCGGCGCGGTCGGGGCCGGGGCGATCTACGACGAGAGGTCGGGGATGGTGAAGCTGGTGGGCGACCGGCGCTACGGCGAGCTGCTCGGCGCGAGCATCGTCGGCTACCGCGCCACCGACCTGATCCAGGAGCTGGTCAACGCCAAGCTGCTCGAGGGCGGCTACCCGGAGGTCGCGCGGATGATCCACGGCCACCCCACGCTCAGCGAGGCGGTCATGGAGGCGGCCCGCGCCGCCGACGGCTGGCTGGTCCACGGCTGAGCGACGTGGAGCGGCTGCCGGCCTTCTACTTCGACCTGGCCAGCCTCGAGGCCTACCTGAGCGCCGAGCGGATCCTCTCCCTGATGGAGGGGCCGGTCGAGTGGATCGGGGTTGACGCCTCCGGGCTCGCCGCGCCCTCCGATCCCGCCGGCCAGGTCACCGTCGCCGAAGCGAAGATCGCCGAACGGGGCCTCCAGGAGCTGCGGCTGCCCTCCCCCTTCCCGTTCGACTCGCGCCGGCCGATGCTCGCCGCCACCTACGCCCGCCAGGTGGGCCGGGCCGTGCCCTTCGCGCTGGCCGCCTGGCGCCAGGCCTTCGCCGCCGGCCGCAGCCTCGACGACGACGGGATCGCCATCGCCGGGTCGGCCTGCGAGATGCACCCGCGCGCCGTCCTGTCGGCCATCGGCACCGCGACGGTCGCCGGCGCGCTCGACGAGGCCACCGCCACGGCGCGCTCGCGCGAGGTGCGCGACGTGCCGGCCGTATGGGTGCCCAGCGGCGATGGGGAGCCGGACCTGGTCTTCCACGGCGACGACGAGCTCGAGGCCGCCGCCGGCGCGGTGGCGGCAGGTCTGGCGA
>CAIKSH010000341.1 GCA_903830015.1 uncultured Solirubrobacterales bacterium
GCTGGGCCGACCCGGGCGCCCTGGTCGCCAGGGAGCTCGGGATCGAACCGGATCTCACCCTCAGGACCGAGCTGGGCGGGGACGGGCCGGTTCGGCTGGTCGCCGAACTCTGCCGGCGGATTCAGGACGGCGAGCTCGACTGCGCCCTGGTCTGCGGCGCCGAGGCCCTGGCCACCGCCGCGAAGGCGATGGCCGCCGGTTCGGAGCCGGAGGGATGGCCGGCCCTGGACGAGGGGGCCCGGCCCGGCGTGGTCGTCGGCGACGACCGGATCCCCCACACCGACGCCGAGTTCGCGGCCAACATGATCGCCCCGGTCATCGTCTACCCGCTCTTCGAATACGGGCTCTGGCGCGAGCAGGGCGGCACGATCGAGGAGCACCGTGGCCGGCTCGGCCGCCTCTGGGAGCGCTTTGCCTCGGTGGCCCGGACCAACCCGCTCTCCTGGGCCCCCGACGCGCCCGGCCCGCAGGAGATCGCCACGCCGTCGGCGGCCAACCGCCTGGTGACCCTCCCCTACACCAAGCTGCTCAACTCGAACATCACCACCGACCAGGCCGCCGCCCTGGTCCTCTGCTCGCAGGAGTTCGCCGACCGCGCCGGCATCGCCGCCGAGCGGCGCGTCTACCCGCTCGCCTTCGGCCTGGCCACCGACCGCTGGTTCGTCACCTCCCGCGAACGGCTCGACCGGTCACCGGCGGCGGGCATCAGCTCGCGGGGGGCACTCGCCGGGGCCGGGACCGGAATCGACGACGTGGCGTTCCTGGACATCTACTCCTGTTTCCCCAGCGCCGTGCAGATGTCGTGTGCCGAGCTGGGAATCGACCCGTGGACCGACAGCCGCGACCCCACGGTTACCGGGGGCCTCACCTTCTTCGGCGGCCCGGGCAACAACTACGTGACCCATTCGCTGGCCTCGATGGCCCAGCGCCTGCGCGAGCATCCCGGCGAGACCGGCCTGTGCACCGCGGTGGGCTGGTACATGACCAAGCACGGCGCCGCCGTCCTTCGCTCCGGCGAACCGGACGGGCCGCTCGCCTTCTTCGACGGCGCCAAAGAGGTCGCAGGGCTGCCCGAGCGCGCGATGGCCGCCGGCCGCGAGGGCCCGGCGAGCGCCGAGGCGGCCTCGATCGTCTACGACCGCGAGGGAGCGCCGACCGTGGCCACGGTCACGGCGATCTTCGAGGACGGTGCGCGGGGCGTGGGCAAGAGCGCCGACCCCGACTTCATGGCCGAGCTGGCCCGCGCCCCGATCACCGGGGAGCCGGTGCGCCTGGGCGCCGACGGCACGGTCGAGCCCGGGTGAATTCCGCGCGGGCGGCCGGCAACGCTGATACAAGGGTCGAGTGACCGCGCCCCTCTACCACCTCGGCCGGTTCTGCGCACGCTTTCGCTGGGTGGTAATCGCACTCTGGCTGGCCGCGGTGATCGGGCTGGGGGCCTGGGCCGGAGCGGCCGGCTCGCAGGAGGCCGACTCGCTCTCGCTTCCGGGCACCGGCAGCCAGAAAGC
>CAIKSH010000342.1 GCA_903830015.1 uncultured Solirubrobacterales bacterium
ATTCGGGGATGGCGGCCGCGGAGGGTCGGGGGCGGCTCACCCTCGATCGGCGCCCGCGGCGGCGCGATCCTCGTCCGCCACGACTTCACGCCCCGCCAGATCACCACCCACTACGAGGTCAGGGCCCGCAACGCCCGGACCGAGCTGCGGATCCCCTTCTGGGGCGAGCTGACGAAGCGAGAGGTGACCAAGATCCGTGACGGCCTGCGGATCAGGACCGAGAACACCGAAGGCACCAAGGTCGAGATGCTGATCCGGTCCGAGCGGCCGATCTCCGGCCAGTGGCGCTCGATCGGCGAGGTCCGCTCCAGCCCCGGCACGCGCACGGTCTTCCTGGTCCGCGGCTCCTCCTCGGGGCGCACCGGCACCACCGTCGTGATGCGCCCGCTCAGCTGAGCCGGCGCGTCTCGGGCGGCGGCACCGGGGGCCGTGCCGTCACGCGCGTGGGGGCGCGCGGTCATAGTTTGGGCATGAAGCGAGCGCCCTGGATCGCCCTGGGAACCGGCCTGGCCACCTTCGCACTGGCCGCGCCAGCGCCGGCCCGGACCATCCACCTGTCGCCCTCGGGCTCGGATTCGGCCTCTGGCGGCCTCGACGCTCCGCTGCGCACGCTCGGGGCGGCCTGGCGGAGGGTGCCGGCCGGGCGCACCGCGGGGTGGAAGCTCGTGCTCGCCCCCGGCGATTACCGGGACGGCGCGCCTAACTATTGGGAGCGCAAGGCCGGTCCGGTAACGATCGAGGGTCCCGGGGGGCGCGCACGGCCTGTCCTTCCGGAGATGAACGTCTTCCGGGTCGACCGCCTCACCGTTCGCGGGCTGCGGCTCGAAGGCGGCGGCGACGTCTTTCACTGCGAGCGCTGCCGGCGCCTCCTGCTGGACGACGTGGTCCTGCGCGGTGACGGGGCGCAGGAGACGATCAAGATCAACCAGTCCAGCGACGTTACGGTGCGCGGCTCCGACGTGGCCGGGGCCGGCGACAACGCCTTCGACGCCGTGGCCGTCCAGGGGCTGAAGCTGGAAGGCAACCACTTCCACGACGCCGGCGACTGGTGCGCCTACGCCAAGGGCGGCTCGACGAAGGTGGTGGTGAGAGGCAACCTCTTCTCGGAATGCGGCACCGGCGGCTTCACCGCCGGGCAGGGGACCGGCCTGCAGTTCATGACCTGGCCCTTCGTCCACTACGAGGCCAGCTCGGTCCTGGTGGAGGACAACAGCGTTCGCGACACCGAGGGAGCGGCCTTCGGGGTCAACGGGGCGGCCAACGTCCTCTTGCGCAACAACGTCGCCACGCGAGTCGGGTCACGCTCCCACGTGCTCGAGGTCGTCTACGGGGGGCGATCGTGCGACGGACGACCCGGCGACGCCAGGCGCTCGCGCTGTGCTTCCTACCTGCGTCGCGGCGGCTGGGGCACGGCCGCGGTCGACGACGGCGACAACTTCGTCCGGGTCCCCAACTTCAACGTCCTGATCTACGGCAACGTGATCCTCAACCCCGATGGTGCCACCAGCCGCTGGCAGGTCTTCCAGGTGGCCGGTGGCCGGTCCGGACCGGCCGGGGGCGTCCCGCGTGGGCTCACGGCCGATACGGGGCTGCGGATCGCCGGGAACGTGATCTGGGACGGCGGCCCGGACCACCCCCTGGGGCTCGGCGAGGAGAGCTGCGGGGCCGGCTCATCCTGCTCCCCAACCACCGTTCAGGCAGCCAACGAGATCAATACCCGCCGCCCGGAGGTGGAGGAGAGCGCCGACGGCCGGCTTCGGGTCACCGGCTGGGCAGCCCAGCGCGCCGTGCCCACGCCGCCACCGCCGTCGGCCGGGGCGCGCGTGGCGCCCGAGCCGCGGCTGTGGACCCGCTGGCCGTAGCTGGCCGGCAGTTAAGGCTTAGGACTTGGGCCTCGGCTGCACCGGTCCGCAACCGAGATTGAAGTCATTGGGATACGCCGTGCCCGAACCAACCGGCGGCATCGGGTAGGTCTGAACCGGGGGAGGAGTCGATGGGTATACCTTGCTCGTGTCGTAGGCAACCGCTGAGCCCGGCTTTGTCGAGATGACCGAATCGGCCGCAAAGGCGCTCTGGATCTGCGCAATCGCCGACACGCTCTCGATGCTGGGGACCCCGCTGGCCACCGTGGTCGGGTCGGCACGGTTGGTCAGCATCAGGCCCAGCTCGCGGTTGTAGTTCATGGAGCTGAAGCCGAAGTTCTCCGACCCGATGAAACCGTCGGTCCCGTCGGCCACGATGGCCTTCGCGTGAATGTAAAGACCGGCGCCGGTGTCGGAATTCTGCTTGTCCATCACCATCACCTTGACTCCATTGGCCGTCAGATAGTCGAAGTCCGAGCTTGGCAGAGGCTGACCGTCCACGCACGGGGGCTGCTTCTTCTTTGAATTCTTGGAGCAGAACTCCTCAGACATCACGACGCTCACGTCGACCTTGCGTTCACGGGAGGCTCGGACCAGGGCGTTCTCAATGTCCGGATCGGCCATCTCCTCGTTGTAGACGATCAGGCTCTTCTGGGCGCTGTCGATGAGCCTAAGCTGGCGGCTACGCGAATTACCCTGCGGCGTTGCCTGAAGCTGCGAATTCGCGCCCGATCCGTAAAAGGCCGGGGTTCCGATCGACGGGTAGGAGCTTCCGTCGGACAGCAGCGTTCCGTTGGCCCATGAGTCCGCCATAGTGGAATCGACCAGCTTGCTGTAGACGGGACTGCTCGCCCACGTGTCGCAGTTGGCATCCGATGCGTAGACGGAAGCGATCCTCTCGATGAGCGCCTGGTCGGTGACGGCAATCGCGAAGTCCCGCGCCGCCCAGTCTTCAGGACACCCCGTTCCGCCGCACGAGCTCGCCGGGTCGGTCAGGAAGTTGGGGTTCGCGTATGAAGAACCCCAGGCGCCCGTCGGACGTGTCGCCGAGCCAACGCCGTAGCTGTCCAGGTTCCCGGTAGAGACGAGAGCCAGCGACGTAGCACCTACGCTCGGCTGTCCGGTCGTCTTGTCGAAGGCATCGATCAGGATGGTCTTTTGATGGGTGATCTGGAAGTTCTGCGACGAGAAGCGGATCTCGAAGTTCCCGGCCTTGCCGGTACCGCCCTTGCTAGGAGGCAGCGGATTCTGCTGAGCGGTTGTTAGGGACTGCTGAATCGCGTACAGCGGGTCGAATGTCCGGGCCGTCAGACAGGACTGCTGATCAGGCGGGGCTGCCTTGCACCCCTTGTTGCCCGAGTTCACGATGATCCTGACATCGACTCCCCGGTTCACGGCTCTCATCAGCGCGCCGGGCTTGGACGCCTGCCCGACGATCTCCGGGCCGCCAATGGTGTAGATCACGATGTCGACGCGGCTCTTGGCTCCGTCGATGGCGGAAGCGATGCTCTGGCCATTGTCAGGAAGGGTGAGAGCCTCCTGCTCGGCGGCAGACCAGACGGCGCCGCGGGTGCTCACGTTTACGAGGCTCGTGCCCGTCAGGTCGGTGCTGCGAAGGTCTGCGCCCGCGAGCGAACCGCCGTCCAGGCGGGCTCCCGCGAGGCTTACCCCGCGAAGGTCGGCATTGGCCAGAAAGG
>CAIKSH010000343.1 GCA_903830015.1 uncultured Solirubrobacterales bacterium
ACCGGCATGATCGCGCCGGCGAAGATGATCCCGACGGTGATCCCGTAGAGCAGCGTCTCCCCGATCAGCGGCCGGCGCTTTTCGGCCACGTAGGCCAGGATCGTCGGCCCGGACAGCGCCATCAGGATTCCGCCCGTCACGCCGGAGACCACGCGCCAGCCGAAAAACCACGCGAAGGGAAGCGAGTTGTCGGCGCAGGCAAAGAACGAGAACGCCGTCAGGACCATCATCACCCGGATCACCGTGACGGCGGGAAAACGCCGGGCCAGCCGGGCGCCGGCGAGGGCACCGAACAGGTATCCGGCGAGGTTGGCGGCGGTCAGCAGCGAGGAGGTGCTCCCGCTGAACCAGCCGTCGATGACCATCGCCGGCTGGAGCGGGCCGAAGGCAAACCGCGCCAGCCCGAGCCCGACGAAGATCGCGCCCATCGCGGCGATCGTCCCCAGCGCGATGTTCACCGGCTTGCCGGCCGGGGGGGCAACGGGCGGCTCGTGCGGGTGGGCGCTGCCGATCACGGCGCGAGCCTATCGGCGCCCGCGCGCAAGCCAAACCGGCAGCAGGCTCCCGCCGGAGATGGCGTGAAGCCACGGGCCGGCATCCCGGACAACTGGTAGCTTCGCTTAACGATGACCCCGGAAAAGATTCGAAACCTCTCGCGGATACTCATCCTTCTCTCCGCGTTCGCCTCGATGCTGCTGTCGATCGGCCTGTGGTTCCTGGGTGACGACAAGCTGGCCGGCATCTTCGTAGGCCTCTGGGTGCCGAGCATTCTCGCCTTCGGCGTCATCTTCCTCAGCTGGACCGACAGGAGCTGACCGTGAGCAACGGGGCCCTCTTCGCGGTCGGGTTCGTCATCACGGCACTGGTCGTCTTTGCCATCGGCGGGCTGCTCTACGCCGCCTTCCTGGACCAGCGCTACCAGGACGAGGTCGAGTCGGCTCCCGGCGACAAGGGCTCCGGCCAGTCCTAGCGGCACGCCCGGCCGCGCATCACGGCCTGGCCGGTCCTACCCGACCTTCTCGAACTTCACCGTCTCGGCGAGCCTGATCGCCGCTTTTTCACCCATAGGCCCGGTGGGGACGAGCATTCCGTAGAAGGTCGTCTCCGCTCCCGTGCCGGTCGAGAGGTTCCGGTTGGCGATGCGCAGGTAGGCCTCCTCGTTGGCCCCCTCGTAACCGGTCGGCCGTGCCGCCACCCATACGTTGCCGTTAGGCGCCTCTCCGGTGCCGGTGACCTTGTCGGGCCCGCCGAATGCGCCGATCTTTCCGGTACTCATCGCTGCCTCGATCGTCGGCCCGGTGAACAGGGCACCGGCATTGGCCTCGCCGGACTTTCCGTTGGTGCCGGTCCAGGTGGCACGAACCCCCTCGTCGTTTCGGTAACGGGAGAACGTCATGTTCAGCTTTACGTCGTCCGGCATGGTGAAGGAGACCCGGTAGCGCAGGTCCTTACCGGCGGTCGATCCGGGCTTGGCCACGTAGGAGACCGCCTCGCCGGGGCCATAGTTCCGGGGCTGGGGGACCGGCATCTCCTTATTGGGGTCGCTGGAGCAACCTGTGGTTACAAGGAGGGCGGCGAGTGTCGCCAGCGTTCCCGTCGCAGGCTTTACCCTCAGCATGCGCAGAGCCTAAGAGACTGCGCCGGCTGCCGGCAAGTTCAGCGCCGCTGATTCCGGCCCCCGGCGAGGCACCGTCTCAGAGACAAGGACTCGCTAGCGCTTGCGCTTGATGGTGAGCTTGCGCGTGTTCGTGACTGCCGTACCGCCGGTTGGCGTGAAGGTGGTGGTAAGCGTCAGCTTGAGCGACCTCTTGCGCAGGCTCTTGCGCGCCTTGCTGCCCAGCCGGCAGCGCAGGGTACTCGTCGTTGCTGCCCCGACGACCTTGCTCGCGCGGCACCTGACCCTTGACTTCCCGGAGCCTCCGGCGCCTCTCTGAACGATCGTCCCGCCGCCGGACACCTGAACACGTGAGCTGACTGCGGCGCTTCGGCTGGTGACCTGCGCCTTGACAGCTGAGACGGCGAGGGCGTCCGCCGGGGTCGGGGCAGGGCCACCTCCATTCGAACCGCCACCGCCTCCGTCGCTACCCCCTCCCGAGCCGCCGCCCCCTGAACCGCCTGAGCCCCCGAACAGGCGGGCGGCCCGGTAGCGGGGCACCCCGTCGACCTGTGTGAAGAAGCCGACGACCACAACCTTCCCGTCCGGCTGGAGGGCCATCTCGGTGACCGAGCCGTTCAGCTGGGGAACGAACGAACCGTCTAGCGTCCCGTTGGCGTCGAGCCGGGCCAGCCGGGCCGGCCCGCCGCTGCCGACCTGCGTGAACAGGCCGCCGATCAGGACCTTGCCGTCGGGCTGAATGGCGACGTCCTCCACGGTGGAGTTGGGGTTGGCGTCGCCGAAGCTCTGGTCCACGCCTCCAGCGCTGCCGAGCAGAGCGATCCGGTTGCGGGAGACGAAGCCCACGCTGCCGAATTTCCCGGCGGCGAAGATCGTGCCGTCGGCCCGCAGGGCGAGGCTGTAGACCACGTCGTCGGCGTTGGCGGTGAAGCCCGTGTCGAGCTGCCCCTTTACGGTGAGCCGCGCGATGCGGGAGCGGTCGGAGTTGTCGACCTTGGTGAAGTTCCCGCCGATCACCACCTTGCCGTCGGGTTGCGGGGCCACCGCGTAGGCGACCGGCAGGCTCACGGGGGTTGCGGCAAACCCTACGTCGACGCTCCCGTTCGAGTTGAGCCTGGCGACGGCGGTACGGGCGGAGCCGTTCACCTGGGTAAAGGACCCGCCGAAGACGATCTTCCCGTTCGGCTGCACTGCGACCGAGAAGACGCTGCCGTTCGGGGTGACATTGAAGCCCGCGTCCAGCGAGCCGTCCGGGTTAAGGCGCGCCAGCCGGAACCGGGCCTGGCCCTTGACGGTCGCGAAGTTCCCGCCGATCAGGATCTTCCCGTCGGGCTGCAGCGCCATCGTCTCCACCAGTCCGGAGCCCCCGGCAACCTGTGGGTCGGAGAAGGTCGGGTCGATCGTGCCGTCGGGGTTGAGCCGCGCCACGCGGCCGCGCGGCTGGCCGGCCACCTGGGTGAACAGGCCGCTAACCAGGATCTTGCCGTCCGGCTGGACCAGGACGTCTCGAATCTCCTGATTTGGGCTTATGTCACCGAACGATGGGTCCAGCGAACCGGGTGCCGGAGACTGGGCCGGCGCCGGGGCGGCGAAGGCGAGCAGGGAGATCGACCCGGCCACCACAGCGAGGGCGCACGCCGCCCGCAATCGCAATCCGCCCGAGGCGCCGGCGCCGGACAGTCCCCACTCCATTTCCGTAGCTTAACTTCCGGCCTGCCTGAGGGCGCCACTTATTCATTCCGGGGGCTCCCTCTGTCGCGGCAAGCACGTAGGCTCGCGGAGTGCGCATCAGCAGCCGAGCAGCTCTGGCTTTCGTCGGC
>CAIKSH010000344.1 GCA_903830015.1 uncultured Solirubrobacterales bacterium
ACCTGAAGGCGGGCCGACATCGAAAGCATCTCCCGGGCTTCGGCCCGGGAGACCACGCCGGGGCGGCTGAGCGCGAGCTCGAGGATCAGGGCTCCCCGGGCAACGATCAGCACGGCGAGCTGGGCGATCACCGCCCAGCCAAGCTGGCTCAGGCTCGATCCCGAGCGCACCAGCAACGCGAGAGCCACCAGGTAGGCCAGCGCACCCATGAGCGCCGTCACGGCGACCGCCGAGAACCGCTCGGCGCCCTGCAGGGCATTGGTCAGGGCGGCCATCAGGAGCCCGAGGGGTATCGCCAGCGCGACGATCCGCAGCAGCTCCACCGCCTGCGTCTCGAGATCCCCGGGGAAGTCGAACAGCGCAGCGACCACCGGAGCGAGCAGGAAGACCACCGCGGCCGCCAGCACCCCGAGGGCCAGGTAGAAGATCAGGGTCGACCAGAAGACCCGGACCGCTGCGGCCCGGTCATCTGAGCCCAGGGCGGCGGCCACGCGCCTCTGGGCTACCGGGGCAAAGCCGGCCTCCAGGATCCCCAGGTAGATGACGACCGCCATGGCCACCGCCCAGACGCCGTAGCCCGAGCGCCCGACGTGATCGATGATCAGCGGCGTGCTGATCAGGGCCACGGCGATGCCGGCCACCGCGGTCGCGACGCTGGCCAGCGCGTTTCGCTTCGTCCCTCCCACCGGTGGGAGCCTACGGGCGCTGCTAGAAAGAAAAGGTGATGCCGTTGCGCGAGAGAGTGGCTTCGGGCCTGCCGCCGCGCCTGAGGAGCCGGCTGCCGGGACGCCGCCGCTACGAGCTGGCCACCCGCTACCTCGAAGGCCTGCAGGGGATCGAGATCGGCGCCAGCGCGCACAACGCCTTTCCCGTGGAGGCGCTTAACGTCGATCGCTACGGCGAGAGCGACACCGTCTACAAGGAGGAGGAGCTCCGGCTGGCCGGGCGCATCGCCGAGGTGGACATCGTCGCGCCGGGCGACCGCCTGCCGCTACCCGACAAGTCGACCGACTTCGTCCTGGCCTCCCACGTGATCGAGCACTTCCCGGACCCGGTCGCGGCGCTGCTCGAGTGGGAACGGGTAGCCAGGCGCTACCTCTTCGTCGTCGTCCCCCATCGCGATCGCACCTTCGACGCCGGACGCCCGATAACCGGGGCCGACGAGCTTCTCGAGCGCCACGCCGCCGGCCTGCGCTCCGAAGAAGACCGCCACTGGTCGGTCTGGGACTGCCCCAGCTTCGTTGAGCTCTGCCGGCGGATAGGCCTCGAGGTCGTGGCGACCGAAGACCCGGACCTGAAGGTCGGAAACGGCTTCGCGGTGGTTATCGCCGTCGATCCCGACCGCCCGCTTGGCGCGGTTCAGCCGGACTGAGCCTCGTCGAGGGCCGCCACCGCCGCGGCCGCGAGCAGGACCGCCACGAGGGCCAGTGTCGGCATCTCCCAGTCCCAGTCGATAGCGCTGTGCAGGGCGAAGGCCGAGAGCGCAGCGGTCGCGCCGACGGCCTCGCTCCGGCGCGCCCGCAGCAGCCTGGCCAGCGTCCAGGCCACGCCACCGATCATGGCCGCGAGGGCCAGCAGCCCGAGGAGGCCCAGCTCGGCGGCCGTCTCCACCGGCAGGGAATGGGCGTCGAGCGCGGGGTCGTTGATCGTCCGCTCCTGGCGCCAGACGACCCGGAACGAGCCGGAGCCCTCCCCGGCCAGCGGAGCGCCGGCGAACATTCGCCCGGCCACCTGCCAGTACTCGTAGCGGTTGCTCTCAAAGGACGCCAGGCGACGCGTATCGGCGCCGACGCGGGGCTGGCCGTCCCGGTTCCCGGCGCCCGAGGCGACGAGCGCGAAGCCGCCCGCAATGATCACAACCGCCCCGGCAACCGCTACCCACGGGACCTTCACCCGTCCGGGGGGCGCCCCCGCCCGGAGGCGCGCGGCGGCGAAGGCCGAAAGGCCCATGGCGGCCAGGAGCACGAGCGCCATGGCCGCTCCCTGGGCCTCCCGGGCGGCCATCGAGCCTTCGAGGGCCCGGACGGCAGGCAGCAGGGCCGCGGCCACGCTGGCGACGATCGCCGCCAGCCCGCACGAGGCCATCACTCGGACCTGGGCGCGGTCCGAGCCGGCGACGGCAATCACTACCAGCCCCAGGAGGAGGGCCAGGAGCGCCCCGCGGGAAAAGCTCAGATAGACGCCTAGGGCCAGCGGTACCGAAGCGGCGGCGCCGAGAGCGGCCAGCCAGCGTTCCCGGTCCCGGTCCCCGGCCACCCGAACGGCCAGCACGAAGCCGACGGCGGCCAGCGCCCCGACGGCGTTCCAGTACGTGAGCGGCTGCTCGAGGCG
>CAIKSH010000345.1 GCA_903830015.1 uncultured Solirubrobacterales bacterium
CCCGCCTCGACCGCCTCCGCGCTTTCCGGGCCTTCCGCCATACGGCGCCCAAGTCTAGGGACCGGGGGGCTCCTCGTCCCGGGCGATCCGGCCGGCCCGCGTCTGCGGCTCGGGGACGGGCCCGGGCTCCGCCGGTGCCGGCTCGGCCGGGTCAGGGGACGGCGCCGGACCGGGAGGCGGGGCCAGGGGCGAGGTTCCGCCGTCCGGCGGCCCGACGACCGAAGCGGGATCGCCCTCCACTCCCGGCGTCCGGGGGTCGTCGCCGTCGATGAGCGGCTCAGGCCGGTGGCGGGCCCGCATCCGCCACCCGCACCAGAGCAGAACGGCCCCCAGCGCGAAGGTGACGAAGATCCCCCAGTCGACTCCCACCGGGCTCCACGCGGGGCTTCCCGCGGGCCTCAGCACCCCGGTCTCGTTGCCGGTCGGACGGTCGAGCTGCCGGTAGAAGACGAGGAACATCACCCAGGCTCCCGCGGCCATGATCACGGCCCCGTCCCCGCCCGGCAGGTGGAAGGCCCGGCGTCCGGCGCGGGCGAGGCAGAGGGCGATCACCCCGACGGCGACCAGCAGGATCGACGCCTCGACGAAGCCCCACGCCTGGAAGGCGTTGAGCGAATCGTCGAGCTCGACCGTGCTGCCGTTCGGGCGGGCGATGATCCCCTTCTGCTGGTACCACGGCAGAAGCATCGAAAGGACGATGGCCACGGAGGTGGCGACCGCCAGCCGCTGTTCGGGGAAAAGGTCCTTCCAGTCGGCCCACCAGCGGGCCGAGCGGGAACTCACGCCCTGACGCCGGCCGCCGCTCGCATGCGCTTCATGAGGAGGCGGGCGTCGGCGTCGCTAACCGTCCGCAGCTGGCCCTGGAAGGCGAGCTTCCAGTGCTCGGCGGGCCACTTCCGGATGTGCTCGAGGTCGTCCTTGACGCTTTCGGCGGGGAGCCAGTCGTCCTCGTCGAGGATCAGCTCGGGCTCGGTCTCCCGCCGCCAGGGGTAGGGATCGGGGTTACCCGGCTTGCCGGGCCAGAGCGCCTCGCGGTCCTCGAAGAGCTCCGAGGTGATGGTCACCGCCCCGCCGAAGGCCATGACCTTCGTGAGGTAGAAGATGATCCGGTCCCCGATCTCCATCGACTCGGCCTGCTTGCGCCGGCGCTCCTTGAAGCCGATCAGCGTGAAGCCGTGATCGCGCGTCGCCGCGAAATTGTCGGTCGAGCCGGTGAGGATCCAGGTGGCGGGCTTGTCGGCCATGCCCCGAGTCTAGGCCCGGGCGGCGACGGCGTGGGGAGAGCTAGTTGGGGTTGGTGCGCCCCATGCGCTGGTACAGGTAGTCGTAGAAGCGCTGGGTCGTTATGCAGTAGGGGGCCGGGTCGGGATAGTCGCCGAAGTCGCGCAGGACGGCATCGGGGCCCTGGCGTTCGCGCAGGCGGGAGGCCGCCTGCTCGCGGTCGGCGCGAAGGCGGTCGCAGAGGCCACGGACGAAGTCCCGCAGGAGCTTGTGGTAATCGAGTGTTGAGTATTCACCCGGCTGGTAGTAGCTCCATGAGCCGCTGTCGGACTGGCGGACCTCCACCCGCGCCTGTCGCTCCCCCTCCAGGAAGAGGCGGCGGGCGCCCCCGTCGTCGGCCAGCCGGGCGTAGTCGTGGAGGCCGATCAGGCCCTGGAAGAACTGGTTGTAGATCCGCTGGCCCGGGGCGTACGAGTAGCCCAGGTAGTGGGCGCCGCGGGAGGTCCGCACGCGGATCCCCGTCGGCGGCGCGGTGCGGAAGATCCCCAGAGCGCGGTCGGCCACGCGAAGCAGGTCGCGCTCCCTGAGCCGGTCCCCGGCCCTCGCCAGCGACTGGAGGGCCGTCCCCTGGGAGATCGCGCTTACCCATGGTGGCCGGCCGCCCCCGAACTGGAACATGTACTCCCAGGCCACCCCGCCGGCCCGCTCCACGGCCATGCTCGCCATCTCCCGGGCCATCTCCCGCAGCTTGCTGTCCCGGGCCTTGGAGAGGTAGA
>CAIKSH010000346.1 GCA_903830015.1 uncultured Solirubrobacterales bacterium
ACCGGCAAGACCCTGCTCGCGCGCGCCGTGGCCGGCGAGGCCGGCGTGCCGTTCTTCTCCATCTCCGGTTCGGACTTCGTCGAGATGTTCGTCGGCGTCGGGGCCAGCCGCGTGCGCGACCTCTTCGAGCAGGCCAAGCAGCACTCTCCCTGCATCATCTTCGTCGACGAGATCGACGCCGTCGGCCGCCACCGTGGCGCCGGCATGGGCGGTGGCCACGACGAGCGCGAGCAGACGCTCAACCAGCTCCTCGTTGAGATGGACGGCTTCTCGGCCACCGACAACGTGATCCTGATCGCCGCCACCAACCGTCCCGACATCCTCGACCCGGCCCTGCTGCGCCCGGGCCGCTTCGACCGCCAGATCGTCGTCGACCGCCCCGACCGCAAGGGCCGCTCGCGGATCCTCGAGGTGCACACCCGCGGCAAGCCGCTGGCCCGTGAGATCGACGTCGACACCCTCGCCGGGCAGACCCCGGGCTTCACCGGCGCCGACCTGGCCAACCTCGTCAACGAGGCCGCACTGCTCGCCGCCCGCCACGGCAAGCGCGAGATCGGCCAGTTCGAGCTCGAGGAGGGGATCATGCGCGTGATCGCCGGCCCCGAGAAGAAGACGCGGGTGATGAGCGAGAAGGAGCGACTGGTCACCGCCTACCACGAGATGGGCCACGCGATCGTCGGCCACCTGCTCGAGCACTCCGACCCGGTCCACAAGATCTCGGTGGTCAGCCGCGGCCAGGCCCTCGGCTACACCATCTCCATGCCCCAGGAGGACCGCTTCCTCACGACCCGGGCCGAGCTGCTCGACACGATGGCCATGACCCTCGGCGGCCGGGCGGCGGAGGAGATCATCTTCGGGGAGATCACCACCGGCGCCTCCAACGACCTCGAGAAGGTGACGGCGACCGCCAAGCAGATGGTGATGAAGTTCGGGATGAGCGAGAAGCTCGGCCCGCGCGTCTTCGGCCGCGACCACGGGCAGCCGTTCCTGGGCCGCGAGTTCAGCTCCGAGCCCGACTACTCCGACGAGATCGCCCGCGAGATCGACGACGAGATCCGGCGCGTGGTGGAAAGCTCGCACCAGCGGGCCAGGGACATCCTGAGCGAGAACCGCGAGATCCTCGTGACGACCTCGAAGATCCTCCTCAAGCGCGAGACGATCGAGAAGGCCGAGTTCGAGGCGCTGCTCGAGGGCAAGAGCGAGGAAGAGGTCTTCGGCCCCGACGACACCGAGGCGCCGCCGGCCGGCGGCATCCCGGCCGAGGGTGACGGTGCCGAGAGCGCCCAGCCCAAGCCGCTGCCCCGTCCCGGCCTGGCCGGCGGGGGGCTCGAGGCCCGCGGCCTCGACCTTCCCGAGAAGCCCGAGCCGGCCTGACCGAAAGCCCGGTGACGGCGGTCGTGGCGCGGCCATGGACGGTCATGGGCGTCGTGAACGTGACGCCCGATTCCTTCTCCGACGGGGGCCAGTGGATCGATCCCGCCCGGGCGGTGGCCCACGGCCTGGAGCTCCACGCCGAAGGGGCCGGGATCCTGGACATCGGGGGCGAGTCGACGCGGCCCGGGGCCGAGCCGGTCGACGAGGCCGAAGAGCTTCGCCGGGTGCTCCCGGTAGTCGAGGAGCTCGCCCGCGCCGTCCCGCAGGCCACGGTGAGCATCGACACGAGCAAGGCCCGCGTGGCCGAGCAGGCCATCGAGGCCGGGGCCACCTACGTCAACGACGTGACCGCCCTGGGCGGCGACCCCGGGATGGCCGGCGTGGTAGCTGCGGCCGGCTGCCAGCTCTGCCTGATGCACATGCTCGGCAGCCCCCGGACGATGCAGCAGGACCCGACGTACGGCGACGTGGTCGCCGAGGTGGCCGCGTTCCTCACCGAGCGCGCCGAGCTCGCGATCGCCGCCGGGGTGGCTCCGGAGCAGATACAGGTCGACCCGGGAATCGGCTTCGGCAAGACCGAGGCCCACAACCTGGAGCTGCTGCGCCGCCTGGACGAGATAGCGGCGATCGGCTTTCCGGTGGTGGTCGGCCTGTCCCGCAAGAGCTTCCTGGGCTCGATCACCGGCCGGGGGGACCCGGCCGCCCGGGTGGCCGCCTCGGTCGCCGGCGCAGTGCTCGCCTGGGAGAGGGGAGCCTCGGTGCTGCGGGTCCACGACGTGGCCGCCACCGTGGACGCCCTCAAGGTGGCGGCTGCTACGTTGGCCGCGCCATGAGCGAGGAGGGCTACGGCGAGGAGTTCGACGAGGAGGCCGGCCCGAGGGCAGCGGCCAGCGTCGAGGTGACCGGCCTCTCCCTCTATACCCATCACGGGGTCACCGACGCCGAGCAGGAGATTGGCCAGCGGCTGGTCCTCGACCTCCGGTTCGACATCGCCGACTGCGATGCGACGGTCACCGACCGCGTGGAGGACACGATCGACTACGGCGCGGTCTGCGAATCGGTGGCCCTGGCCGCCCAGCGTCGCTCCTACCGAACCCTCGAGGCGCTCTGCTCGGATATCGCCGACCGGATGATCAGCGAGTTCGGCGCGGCCGAGGTCTGGGTGAAGGCGAGCAAGCCCGAGCCCCCGATCGCCCTGCCGGTCGAGTCGGTCTCGGTGGAGCTCTGGCGCAGCGCAGCCGAGACGGACGATTGAGCCAGCGCTTCGACGAAGCGACGGCGGTGACGGCGGCCGGTGACGGCCTCTGGCTGGCCCACTGCAGCGACGACTGGTCGGTGCCGCGCGGGCCCAACGGCGGCTACCTGGCGGCGATCATCGTCCGGGCGATCGAGGCCCAGGTCGCCGACCCGGAGCGCAGCATGCGCTCCCTCACCCTCCACTACCTCCGGCCCCCGGCCAACGGGCCGCTCGAGGTGGCGGTCACCGTGGAGCGCCAGGGGCGCACGCTGACCAGCGTCACGGCGCGCGCCAGCCAGGAGGGCAAGCCGTACGTGCTGGCCATTGCCGCGCTCGCCGGCGGGTTCGGCTCCGAGCTGGAGTTCCTGCAGCCGATGCCCGAGGTGGAACCCGCCTCGGCGATCGAGCCGTGGCCGGTGGCGGAGGAGATGCC
>CAIKSH010000347.1 GCA_903830015.1 uncultured Solirubrobacterales bacterium
AGGGGCTCACCGGGCTGGACGGTGATCGTCTGCGTAGTGGTCCGCGCCGGTGGCGGGTCGTCGCTGGTCAGGGCGATGAAGGCGGCGACCATTACCCCGAGGGCCAGCGCGCCGAGGGCGAGGATGGCGAGAAGCGGCCTGCGCCACTTCGGCGAGGGGGCGATCACCGTCCTTGCCGGGTCGCCGCAGCGCAGGCACCAGTCCTGTCCGACGGCCAGCCACTCACCGCAGCGCGGGCAGGGGATGACCCCCGGGGCGGGCACCATCTCGGGGATCGCCGGGGAGCTCACTGATCCGTCGGGCCGGGGGCCGGCCGGATCTCGGTGTCCCCGGCCGGCTGGGGTGCTTCAGGCACGGGGTCCGGGACCGGAGCCGGGGGGACGGGCTCGGGGGCCGCTGGCGCCGGGGCTCCCGGGAACGGGGCCGGCGGCTGGACGCCCGGGTATGCGGCCGGAACGCCGGGTGCCGGATAGGCAGCGCCGGGTGCCGACACCGTTCCGGCGGCCTCCGGGGGCCCCACCCCGGCAACGGTCCGCGGGCCCTTGAACGAGAGGCCGCACTGGGGGCAGAAATTGGCATCGCTGCCGTGAAGGGCGCCGCAGCGCGGGCAGGCGCTGAGGCCCGGGATGAAGAGCTCGGTGTACGGCGTCGACTCGTTGAGGGCCTGCTCGATGGCCCGCATCTCCTGGTCGAGCGCCTCGATTGCGGCGACCTTTCCGTCGACGAGTTCCTCGTTGGGCCGCTGGAAGCGGTGCTGGTCGAGGACGAGGCCCCCAAGGTCGCGATAGCCGAGCTCCCGAACCTCCCGCAGGTACCGCAGGCGCCGGCGAAGCCTTCCGCGCTCGCGGAAGCCGGGCCGGGCCGGCACCTGGGGGCCCGGCGGATGCTCCTGCGCCGGCGCGGCGCCCTGGCCGTCGGCCGGTGCGGCGGGCTGGCCCGTGTCCACCGCGGCGGCCGGCGCCTCTTCTTCGGCCGAGGCGTGCGGGTCCTCCGGGACGACGGCGATGAACTCCTCGGCCGAGGCGATGAAGGTCTGGTCCTCGGGGCCCTCCGCGCCGGGAACGGGCGCTCCCTGGACGAGGGTGGGCATGTCCGCTCCGTCGGCACCGGGCGGGGCCGGAACCGCTTCGGCCTGCTCGTCGGCGGGATCCTTCGGGCTGCGTCGGAAGCGGTCTCTCAATCCCATGTCAGGGGCGTTTCGGCGTTCTTTGCCGGGCTGATTGCGGCGGGCGCCGAGTCTAGCGGGCGCTCCACGGCATTCGGGCCGCTCATCGAGTGCGATTACGTAACGGCTGGGGGGTGGAGGCGGCCCAGGCGGCCGGTCACGATCGTGGCTGCCTGTGACCGACTTCGGAAGGAGAACCGCCATGATCTGCCGAGCCCAGGGGTACGCCCACGCCACCGCCTACCGCATGTGGCTGCGAATCCGCAGCGAGAACGGCCAGGGAACGGTCGAGTACGTCGCGCTGATCCTGCTCATCGCCGGGGTCCTCGCGGGGGTGATCGTCGCCGGCCGTTCCCTGAAGGGTGGCGGAATTGCCCAGACGGTGGTGAGCAAGCTCAAGGAGGCGATCGACGGCGTCGGCGGAGGCTCCCGCTGAACAGCGGTTGGCGCCCCTATGCTGCGCCCATGGCCGCAGCCAGCGATCCGCGGGAGAGGCCGATTGCCGTTTTCGACTCGGGAGTCGGGGGCCTCACCGTCCTGCACGAGCTTCTCGTGCAGCTTCCCGGTGAGGATTACCTCTACCTCGGCGACACGGCGCGCTTTCCCTACGGAAACCGGAGCGCTGCCGAACTGGCGGCGTTCAGCATGGAGATCGCCGAGGAGCTGCTGGCCCGGCAGGCCAAGCTGCTGGTCGTGGCCTGCAACTCGGCGACGGCCGCCGCGCTTCCCGTCCTGCGCGAGCGCATGCGCCAGACCACCCTCGGCGTCGAGGTGCTCGGCGTCGTGCGGCCCGAGGCCGTGCAGGCCGTGGCGGCAACGCGCAACGGCCGGATCGGCCTGCTCGCCACGCCGGCCACGGTCGAGAGCGGCGCCTACGACGAGGCGGTCGCCGCCGCCGACTCCCACGTGGCCCTAACCTCGGTGGCGGCACCGGAGCTGGCCTCACTGATCCAGGACGGCTCCGAATTCGACGACCGGGTGGTCGAAGTGGTGCGCGGCTACGTCGAGCCGCTCCGGGAGGCCGGGGTGGACACGGTGATCCTGGGATGCACCCACTACCCGCTCGTCCAGCCGATGCTCCAGCGCCTCCTGGGGCCCGGCGTGGGGATCGTCAGCTCCGGCTCCGCGCTCGCCCGCCAGGTCGAGCACGCCCTCGGCGCCAGCGGGCTGGCCAACCCCCGGTCCGGAGAGGGCGATTACCGCTTCCTGGCCACCGGCGACCCGGACTCCTTCCGCGCCCTGGGTTCCCGCTTCCTGCAGCTGCCGCTCGGGCCGGTGGAACAGGTGACCGTCTCCCGCGAGGCTGCGGCGTGAGCCGGGTCGACGGGCGCTCGGATGACGAGCTGCGGCCGGTCACGATCGAACCCGGCTTCGTCTCCCAGGCCACCGGGTCGGCCCTCATCTCCTGCGGTGGCACCCGGGTCATCTGTACCGCGAGCATCGCCGAGGGAGTTCCCCGCTGGCGCGAGGGACACGGGCTCGGCTGGCTCACCGCCGAGTACGGGATGCTGCCGGCCTCCACCGGCCGCAGGCGCCCCCGGGACATCTCGAAGGGACGGCTCGACGGGCGGATCGTCGAGATCCAGCGCCTGATCGGACGCTCGCTGCGGGGCGTGATCGACAACGCGGCCCTGGGCGAGCGGACGGTGAGCATCGACTGTGACGTGCTCGAGGCCGACGGAGGGACCCGCTGTGCCTCGATAACCGGCGGCTACGTAGCCCTCGCGCTCGCCTGCCGCCGACTGGTCGCCGAGGGGGAGCTCGAGCGCGTACCCCTGACCGGCGAGATCGCCGCCGTCTCCTGCGGGATCGTGGACGGTCGCCCGATGCTGGACCTCAACTACCCCGAGGACTCGACCGCAGAGGTCGACGCCAACGTGGTCATGACCGGCGACGGGGGACTGGTGGAGGTGCAGGCCACGGCGGAGGGCATGCCGCTCGAGCGGGCCCACCTCGACGAGCTGCTCGAGCTGGCCGCAACGGGAATCGAGCAGCTGCGCGCCGCGCAGGACGGAGCTGTCGGCTCGACCGGAGACTGACCGGTGGCGCTCAGGCTCGCGACCGGCAACCCGCACAAGCTGCGGGAATTCGAGGGCCTTCTCGACGGGGTCGGGTTCGTGGGGTTGCCCGAGGGATTCCAGATGCCCGAGGAGACCGGGGAGAGCTTCGCCGAGAACGCCCTGATCAAGGCCCGGGCGCTGGCCCAGGCGACCGGCGAGGCGGCGATCGCCGACGATTCGGGGATCTGCGTGGAGCGGCTGGGTGGCCGCCCCGGGGTTCGCTCGGCCCGGTGGGCCGGCGAGGAGGCCACCGATGAGGAAAACCTGCAGCTGCTGCTCGAGAGCACCGAGCCCGGCGACCGGCTCGAGTACGTCTGCGTGATCGCCTGGGTCGATCCGGCTGCCGGGGAGGAGCGCACATTCGAAGGGCGCTGCGGGGGGCGCCGGTCAGCCCAGCCCCGGGGGAGCGGGGGTTTCGGGTACGACCCGGCCTTCGAACCCTCTGAGTTTCCGGGCCGGACGATGGCCGAGCTGGAGCCCGGTGAGAAAGACGCGATAAGCCACCGGGGCCTTGCCGCGCGGGAGCTGCGGGACTGGCTGGAGGGCCGGTGAGCGCGGAGGGCGCCCAACCCGGTGACCGCAGCTCGCCGCTGCGCCGTTCGGCGGCGGTGTCGATCGCCGCGGCCTGCTTCCTGGTGGCGCTCAAGCTGGTCGGCGGGATCTTCAGCGGTTCGCTGGGCCTCTACGCCGAGGCGGCCCACTCGGGCACCGACCTCGTCGCGGCCATCCTCACCTTCTATGCGCTCGGGGTCTCGGTTCGCCCGCCCGACCGCGAGCACCCCTACGGCCACGGCAAGGCCGAGCACCTGGCCGCCCTGGGGGAAGCCTCCTTCCTCGTGGTGGTGAGCGGTGTCATCTCCTTCGAGGCGATCAACCGGCTGGCCGATGGCGGCAGCCACCAGATCGACACCGCGTGGTGGGTCTTCGCCCTGCTCGCGGTCGTGCTCGCCGTCGACCTCTCGCGGGCGGTCATCTCCCACCGCACGGCCGAGCACTTCGAGAGCGCGGCGATCGCCTCCAACGCCCTTCACTTTGCCTCCGACTTCGCCGGAACCCTGGCCGTGATTACCGGCCTGGTCTGCGTCAGCCTCGGCTTCCCGGCCGGGGACTCGATCGCCGCCCTCCTGGTGGCCGTCCTGGTGATCGTCGCTGCCGTCCGGCTGATCCGGCGCAACGTGAACGTCCTGATGGACAGCGCTCCGGCCGGGCTCGAGGAGGCCGCACGGCGTGCGGTCCAGGCGGCCGAGCCGGGAGCGGAGATCCGGCGGCTGCGGGCCCGGCAGGTCGGCGACCGTCCGTTCATCGACCTCGTGCTGGCGGTCGAGGGCGACGCCGGGCTGCAGCAGGCCCACGTCGTCGCCGACCGGGTCGAGGCATCGATCGACCGGGAGCTCCCCGGGGCCGACGTCACCGTCCACCTCGAGCCCCGGGCCGTCGGCGACCTGCGCGAGCGGGCCACCGTCGCGGCGATGGCCGCGGGGCCGGTGCGCGAGGTCCACAACGTCCGCACGGTCAGCGTCGACGGGCGAACCGAGCTCAGCCTCCACGTCAAGCTCCCCGCCGGCGAGACCCTCGAGGGCGCCCACGAGACCGCCGACGCGGTGGAGTCGGCGATTCTCGCCGCGATGCCGGAGCTGAGCGCGGTGCACGTCCACCTCGAGCCACTGGCGCGCGAGGACAGCGTGGTGGCCGTCGGAGAGGACAGCGACGGCGAGACTGCCGCCGCCGTGCGCCGCGTGCTCGACGGCCTCGGCGTGGGGATCCCGACCGAGCTGAGGATCCACCGTGAGCCGCGCGGGACCGTTGCCTTCCTGACCGTTGCGCTGCCCGGGGACCTGGCACTGGCCGACGCTCACGAGCGGGCCTCGGAAATCGAGCGCCAGATCCGCGCGCAGCTGCCCGGGGTGGCCGAGGTCGTGGTGCACACCGAGCCCGCGCGGCCGGGCTAGCGGATGTTTATCGAGGCGGCCAGGCCGATGATGATGGCCAGTACCCCGTACCCCTGGTAGCCGGCTACGAAGAGCAGGACGGCCCCCACCGCGCAGGTGGCCGTCACGAGCAGCCAGGTAAGGCGGGCCAGCGACACGCGCCAATGTTGGCACCCCGGGCCGACGCCGCCGGGGCCCCGGGCCGGCGTGGGCGCTTGGTAGCTTGCCCCCAGGTGTTTGCGATCAGGCGAGCGGAGCAGGCGCGGTGAGCGAGCCCGGGGGTGGTGGGGAGCTGCTCGCCGGCCGGGTGCAGGAGCGCCGGTCGCAGATCGTTCTCGGGATCGACCCGGATCCGGCGAAGCTCTGGCCGGGTGTGGTGGAGGCTTCCGGCGTCGCCGCCACCGCGGCCGCAGCGGTCGCGGCCCACTGCCTGGCCCTGATCGAGGCGGCCGGCCCGGCCTGCGTGGCGGTGAAGCCCCAGCTGGCCTGCTTCGAGCGGCTGGGTGCCCCGGGCCGGGAGGCGCTGGGCGAGGTGTGCGAAGCCGCCCGTGATGCCGGCCTGCTGGTGATCGCCGACGGAAAGCGGGGGGACATCGACGTCAGTGCCGCGGCCTACGCGGCCTCCCTGTTCGGGGGCTTCGACACCCCGTACGGCCATGTCGCGGGCCTGGGCGCCGACGCGGCCACCGTCAACCCCTACATGGGGGTTGACACGCTCGAGTCCTTCCTGTCCACCTCCCGGCCGGCCGGGGCCGGCCTCTTCGTCCTCGTGCGCACCTCGAACCCCGGAGCCGCCGACTTCGAGGATCTCCCCACCGGCGACGGGGCGCTCTGGGAGCGGATCGCCTCCGCGGTCGACCGGCTCGGGCAGGTCAGCGGCGGGCTCTCCGACGTAGGGGCGGTCGTGGGCGCCACCGCCCCCGAACACCTGGACCGCGCCCGGGAGCTGATGCCCACCGCGGTCTTCCTCCTGCCTGGCGTGGGGGCCCAGGGCGGCGATGTCGAGCAGCTGGCCCCGGCCTTCGCCCCGGGAAAGGCCGGGGGGCTGGTCACCGCCTCGCGCTCTATTGCGCAGGCCGGCCAGGAGCGGGGGATCGACCCCGCAGAGGGGGCCCGGGCCGAGGCCGAACGGCTCAGGGAGCTCGCCTGGTCGCTGGGCTGAGGCGGCGGTTCGGGGATGTTGCAAGCACGCCTGTCACCTTTGGCCAAGCGAACCGGCGGGCCTATCCTCACGGGCCGTGTCGGGTTCGGGATCAGGATCGCGCTGGCTGGCTCCAGCCGCCCTTCTGGCGGTGGCTCTCGTGGCGCTGCTCATCATCCTCTCGGGGGGCGGTTCGGGGAGCGGGGGCAACGACCTCCCGGCGACCAGCGAGCCGACGCGGACCGAGGCCAGGCAGTCGGGTCCGAAGGTCTACGTCGTCAAGGAGGGCGACACCCTGTCGGCGATCGCCATGGACGCCGGCGTGACCGTCGAGACGCTTCAGCAGCTCAACCCCGACGTGGACGTTCAGGCGCTCCAGCCGGGCCAGCGCCTTCGGTTGCGCCAGTGACCGCCCGGGGGCCGCTCGCGGCCTCCTTCCTGGCGCTGGCGCTCGCCGCCGTATTCGCCTTCCCCGCCCCGGCCTCCGCCGGCTCGCTGGTATCGGCCCCCTCGGCGATCCTCGTCCAGCCCGACACCGGGGACGTGGTCTACGCCCGCAACGCCTACCAGCGACGGCCCATGGCCTCGACGGCGAAGATGATGACCGCGCTGGTCGCCGTGGAGAACGCCTCGCTCAGCCGCCGCTTCCGGGTCGTCAACTACCCGGCCCAGCCGGCCGAGTCGCTCGCCGGCCTCAGGCCCGGCGAGCAGATCACCAACGCCGACCTGCTGAAGGCGCTGATGCTGGCCAGTGCCAACGACGCGGCCGCCACGCTGGCCGTCGGGGTGGCAGGCTCGAACGCCCGCTTCGTGCGCCTGATGAACCGCCGGGCGAAGAAGGCGGGTCTTCGGTCCACCCGCTTCTCCAATCCTGTCGGGCTCGATGGCCCGCGCGCCTACTCGACCGCGAGGGACCTCGCCTCACTGGGCCAGCTGGTCCGGGAAGACCCGTACCTGAGGAAGATCGTCGACCGCCCCAAGGCGACGATCCGTTCCGGCTCGCGCTCGATCACCGTCCTCAACCGGGACATCCTGGTCGCCCAGGTGCCGTGGATCAACGGCATCAAGACCGGTCACACCCAGAAGGCCGGCTACCTGCTCGTCGGCTCGGGCGAGCGCAACGGCGTGCCGCTGGTGAGCGTGGTGATGGGTACCGCTTCGGAGTCCGCGCGCAACAGCCAGACGCTGGCCCTGATGCGCTACGGGTTCCCCCGCTACCGCGCGGTGACCGTGGCTCGCAAGGGCCAGGTGGTCGCGAGCGTCCCGATCGCCCTGCAGGGGAGCTCGGTGCCGGTCGCCCCCCGGAGCACGCTGCGGGTCGTGGCGCGCAAGGGGGAA
>CAIKSH010000348.1 GCA_903830015.1 uncultured Solirubrobacterales bacterium
CGATGTGCAGGCGAAGCGGGATCCCCTCCTCGTCCAGCGCCTCCACGAGCGAGGCGGCGCGATCGGGAAGCTCCTCGGGATTGGCCCCGAAGACCGGGTGGCCGATGTGGGGCGTGGCCACCGCCTCCCCCACGCCTTCGCTTACCAAACGCCGGGCGTAGCCGAGCGCCTCCTCGAGGCTGCGGGCGCCATCATCAACGCCGGGAAGCAGGTGGCAATGGATATCTGCGTAGCTCATCGTTGGCTACCTCTCTTTTCTCGTTTCTCAACACTGGCGATGGTAGGTGTGGATTCGCCATGGGCGCCAGAAACCGCTGGAAATTCACGCCTTCTTCACTTCTGCGCCGGCGCGGTTGCGGGCGGCGATCAGGGAGGGGTCGGGCGAGGCTCGATCTCGGCCAGCGAGCGGCCGGAGAGCTCCTCGAGCGACTTGCCCTTGGTCTCAATCCGGAAGACGAGCGTAACCACAAGCGCCAGGAGGCAGACGCCCGAGAGCGCAAACAGGAGCGCCTGCTCGCCGATGTCGGCCATGAGGATCGGGAAGACGAATACCCCGATGGCGGCGCCGAACTTGGCGCTGGCCGCCGCGAAGCCGTGCCCGGCCGCCCGGATATCTGACGGAAACACCTCGGCCGGCAGCGCGTAGGTGGTGGCGTTCGGGCCCGAGTTGCAGAAGAAGTTGAAGAGGGCGAAACCGAAGAAGACGAGCGCCAGGTGCTTCTCCGGGCCACCGGCCAACCCCTCCGTGATGGCAAGGATGGCCAGGGCGATCGACATCACCGTGAAGCCCAGGACCTGGAGCGGAATCCGGCCTATCCGGTCGACGAGGAAGATCGCGGCCAGGAAGCCGAGCGGCAGGAAGATGTCGAGCGCCGCGGTTCCCTCGGTCGCGGTGATGTCGTCGGCGATGAAGTTCGTCTCGGCGCCGGTGATGAATATCCCGGCCAGCAGCGTGGGCGTGAAGATCCCCACGCCATACATGGCGATGTCCATCAGGAACCAGGGCACGGCGGTGAAGATCGTTCGCCGGATCATGTTCGCCTTGAAGAGCGCGGGCTGGAAGAGCGCCTGGAGCCCCTCCGAGGAGGCGATCTCCTTCTCGGTGTCGGCGGGCGTGACCTTCACCGAAACCCCGGTCAGCTCCTCGGTGATCGCCTCGGCCTCGGCTTCCTGGCCGTTCTGGGCCAGCCAGCGCGGGCTCTCGGGCACGCGGCGCCGCAGCCAGATGATGATCAGTGCCGGGATCGCCCCAAAGCCGAGCATGATCCTCCACGCCAGGTCGACCTGGCTTTCGCTCGCCTGTCCGGCCGCCTGGTTGTAGACGGCGATCAGGATGATCAGGCCCACGACCGCGGCAAGGAGGATGCCCACCGACTGAAGGCTGAACGCGCCGACCAGCCAGCGCCCCCTCGCCTTCTTGGGCAGCACCTCGGAGAGGAAGCTGGCGGCGATCGGGTAGTCCAGGCCGATGGCGATCCCGACGATGAAGCGGAAGAGGATCAGGAGCTCGACCGAGGGCGCGAGGGCGCAGGCGATAGACCCGCCGACAAAGAGCCAGAGGTCGATCTTGAAGATCCGCCGGCGCCCGAGCTTGTCGGCCAGCGGGCCCAGGAACCCGGCCCCGAAGATCGACCCGACGATCGCCGCGGCGGAGACCAGCCCGACCATCGTGGCGCTGAGGTTGTACTGCTCCTTGATCAGCGGGTTGGCGATCCCGATGACGAAGAAGTCGTAACCGTCGAGCAGGATTCCCAGCGCGGCGAGCAGCCAGAAGCCGCGATGCTTCCTGGACATCGGTGCGTCATCGAGCGCCTCCCCGAGAGGCTTGGGCTCAGCGGTTGCTGTCGCAGCGGCCATCGCGCGGAAGTCTGGCACAGGCGCAGCTTCGCCCGCGACAGGTTCACCGCCTGTTCACCGATGCTTCAGGAGGACCCTTCGCTTCGGGGCAGCCCGCCGCCCTCGCGCTCGAATTCCAGCAGCAGCGCGTTTTCGTGAGAGACCCTTTCGGCGCTGCCGTCGAACTCACGGAACATCGTCTTGAGCCGTCGCAGCCCCTCGGCCGGGTGGGCGGCCAGCTCCCCGGCCAGCTCGAGGGCCGCCGGCTCGGCCTGCGCTGCGGTGGTGAGACGGTGAGCCAGGCCGAGGGCGAGCGCCTCCTCCCCGTCGATCACCCGGCCGGTGTAGACGAGCTCCTTGGCCCGCGCCAGCCCGACGAGCGAGATCAGCCGCGCCGGCCCTACCGGCACGCCGAGCCGCGAGCCGGCCCAGCCGAGCTTGAGGTTGTCCCCGGCCACGCGCAGGTCGCTTCCCGCGGCCATCTCGGCCCCCGCCCCGACGCAGTTGCCTACGCAGACGCAGATCACCGGCACCGGCAGCTCGTCAAGGACCCGGTAGAGCGCGGTGTAGGCCTCCATGCGGCGAACGCCTCCTTCGGCATCGAGCTCCTCGGTGATGTCCGCTCCGGCGCAGAACGCCCGGGTACTGGTCGTCGAGAGGACCACCGCGCGGAGTTCGGGATCGCCGGCGAGCTCGGTGAACGCCTCGACGAGGGCCAGCGTCGTGGCTGTATCGAGCGCGTTTCGGACCTCCGGCCGGTCGATCCGGATCAGCTCGATTCCGGCGCCGGGACGCTCGCGCGTGATGGCTGGCATGCCGACGGGTTCTATACGATGTGGCCATATGAGGCGCCTGTCCCTGATTCTCCCCGCGGCCGTGACCACCAGCCTGCTGCTGGCCCCTGCGGCGCTGGCCGACACCCAGGAGCCGCTCAGCGGCGAAGGTCTCTACGGGGCAGCCAACGACAAGGTGGTCACCACCGCCGGCTTCATCGTCATCGCCTTCTTCCCGCTGTTCATCCTCACCATGAGCCTGATCCAGTGGCGCCTGGAGAAGCGCAAGGAGGCCCGCAAGGCGGCCGCCAAGCGCCTCAAGTCGGCGGCCGGGGATCACTGGCAGGCCGGCTGGTAGCCGGCCACCGCCGGAAGCGCTGCCACCCCGTCCCGACCGCGCGCCGGGCGCAGATAAATCGCGGCCCGGCCCCGTTAGTCTTGCGGCCTTCCCGAACCGCCTGACCGAGCAAGAGGAGAGAGCCGCGAGATGCCGACCTACTTCGTAACCGGGGCCACCGGCTTCATCGGCCGCAATCTCGTCGAGCGGCTCCTCGACCGCGACCCCGAGGCCCACGTCTACGTGCTGGTCCGCGACGGCTCGCAGGAGCGGCTCGGGATCCTCTCCGAGCGCTGGGGGGCCGGCGGCCGCGTCGAAGCAGTCACCGGCGACCTGCTCGAGCCCCGGCTGGGCGTGAGCGCCGACTGGATCGCCGAGCACCGGGGCCAGATCGACCACTTCTTCCACCTCGCGGCGATCTACGACATGACCGCCTCGGACCGGCGCAACGAGGAGCTCAACGTCGGCGGCACGCGTCACATGCTCGAGCTCGTCGCCGCCCTGGAGCCCGGCACGCTCCACCACGTCTCGTCGGTCGCCGTGGCCGGCTCCTACCGGGGCCGCTTCACCGAGGAGATGTTCGCCGAGGGCCAGGAGCTTCCCACCCCCTACCACCGGACCAAGTACGAGTCCGAGCGCCTGGTGCGCGAGCGGGCGGGGGTCCCGTGGCGGATCTACCGGCCGGCGATAGTGGTCGGCGACTCGCGGACCGGCGAGATGGACAAGGTCGACGGCCCCTACTACTTCTTCGGCGTCATCCGGCGGCTGGGCAACGTGCTTCCCTCCTGGCTGCCGCTCGTCGGGCCCG
>CAIKSH010000349.1 GCA_903830015.1 uncultured Solirubrobacterales bacterium
AGGACGGGGAAGATGTCCGGGTCGAGGTGGCCGAGCGGCGGCCGGGCCAGCGCCTCCATCACGCCGGGGCTGGCGTTGGCCGGGCCCGGGCCGCAGAGGAGGCGCGGTTCGAGGATTGCCTGGGGAGCTGCTTTGGTGGGCATCGGCGCAGTCTGCCGCGCTAGACGAATTTGTGCAAGTCGGGACTGGGCGGAAGGCAATAAACCCCGTGTTTGGTGGATCTGAGCCCGTCAATTGGCCTCCTCGGTAGCGGCGGCGCGCCGCATTGACAGGGGTGGACCCATGTGGTTCACTGCTCGCTCGTTTCGACCGAGGGGAGGCCTTGAGATGACGATGCCCAACCGACTGCACCGCTCTGAGCTGGCCGTGCCGGGAAGCAATGAGCGCATGCTGGAGAAGGCTCCCGAGTCCGGGGCCGACGTCGTCTTCCTCGACCTCGAGGACGCTGTGGCGCCCGACGACAAGATCCAGGCCCGCGCCAACGTCATCGCCGCCCTCAACGACTACGACTGGTCGGGCTGCTCAGTTTCGGTCCGGATCAACGGGCTGGATACCTACTGGTGCTACCGCGACATCATCGAGGTCGTTGAGCAGGCCGGAAACAACCTCGACGCGATCCTCATCCCCAAGGTGAGCGGCCCGGAGGACGTCCACCTGGTCGCCACCCTGCTCGACCAGATCGAGGTGGCCAGCAAGATCGACCGCCCGATCGCCCTCTACGTGCTGATCGAGACGGCGATCGGCATGGCCAACGTCGAGCAGATCGCCGCCGCACACCCCGAGCGGCTGGAGGCTCTCGTCTTCGGCGTCGCCGACTACGCCGCCTCGATCCAGTCGACCACCACGAACATCGGCGGCGTCAGCGAGGAGTACTCGGTGCTCAGCGACGGCGTCGAAGGGGAGGACCGGGAGGTCTTCTGGGGCGACCCGTGGCACTTCGCCATCGCCCGCATGGCGGTGGCCGCGCGCGCCTACGGGCTTCGCCCGATCGACGGCCCGTTCGGGGACATCTCCGACCGGGAGGGCTACATCTCGGCCGCCCGCCGCGCCGCGATGCTCGGCTGCGAGGGCAAGTGGGCGATCCACCCGTCACAGGTGGAGCTGGCCAACGAGGTCTTCACCCCGGCCGAGCACGTGGTCAGCCGCACGCGCCGGATCCTCGAGGAGATGGAGAAGGCCGCCGAGGAGGGCAAGGGGGCCGTCTCGCTCGACGGTCGCCTGATCGACGCCGCCTCGATCCGGATGGCCGAGAACCTGCTCGCCAAGGTCGAGCAGATCTCGGCCCGCGAGGCGATGGCCATCAAGAGCAACCCGGTCCAGGGCGTCTAGCCGGCGATAACCGGGGCCGGTCCCGACGTGTCGACGACCACGTCGGCGCGCTCACGGGTCCGTTCGCCGTTCAGGTAGGCCAGCTCCTGACAGGCCCAGTCGTCCCACTGGGCCGCGAGGATCTCTCCGTCACGGGCGAGCGCCCGGCGCCGGCGCTCCTCGTCGCCGAGCTCCATCCACGCCAGCAGGGCCAGGTGGGGAGCGGCGGCCAGCGATCCGCTGCCGGTACCGCTGAGGACCATGAATTCCGGCGGTTCCAGGACCAGCGGTTCGGCCGGCCGGGAGGCTATCCAGTCCCACTGGGGCACTACCGCCGTCTCCCCGGCGGCGATCGGCGCGACGAGCTCGGTGGCCGCCAGCCGCGCACCCTCGCCGAGACCCCACCAGCCCGGATAGAGGTTCTCCATGTCCACGTGGGCCGCGCCGAGCTCCTCGGCGAGCGAGGCGCCGAAGCTGGTCTTCCCCGCGCCGGAGCGGCCCTCGACGGCCACGATCACCGTCCCCTCGCGGGGCGGTGCGCTTCCGGCGAGCTGCGCGGCGAGATCGGCGGCCGCGCTCACTGTCCGGGGAGCAGCGAGTCGGTATAGAGCTCAGGTGGGGCCGGCGGCGTTCCCTTGATTACCCCGCCCTGCCTGAGGATCGTCCCCAGCCCGCTGAAGTCGGTGTCGGCCAGTGGCCCCCAGGTGCCGGTCTGCGGGTCGAGGAACTGTTTCGAGGCGACCCGGCTGGTGGCGATCGTGATGGCCCGGTCGCGGCCGAGGGTCGCCTGGTTGGCGTCGATCAGGATCCGCGCCGCCTCGTCCGGGTTGGCCGCCGCGTACTCGTAGCCCCTAGCGAGCGCGGCGAGCGTTCCCTTCATCGCCTCTTTGCGGGAGGAGATCGTCTCGTCGGCGGCCACGTAGACCGCGTTGGGGTAGTTGCCGGCCTCGCCGAGGTATTCGCGGTAGGGAAAGCCGCGCAGCCGGATGCCCATCTTCGCCGCCTGCACGTCGTCGATGCCGGCAAAGATCGCCGTGTAGTCGACCCGCCCGCTCTTCAGGGCCTCCAGGGCCGCCGTGTTGATCACCACCTGGCGGAACTTCGGGTCGGTGGCGCCGTCTCGCTTCATGATCTCGGTGATCAGCGCCTTGTCGCTCTGGATGCCAAAGCCGCCGTAGAGCCTCCCGCTCAGCTGCGCCGGCCGGCGGTACTTCGATCCGGCGAGGACCACGAGCTCGGTCGTGTTGCCGGCGACCAGGGCGGCCACCGCCTTGTACTTGAGGCCCTGCGAGCGGTTGATCACCACGTCGGGTGGGTAGCTGATCGCCAGGTCGGCCTTGCCGCTCTTGATCAGCGTCTCGGCCGGGGTGTTTGCGTACGGGAGGATCTTCGGCTCGACGCCCTCGTCGGCGAAGTAGCCCTTGTCCAGCGCCACGTAGATACCGAGGTAGTTGGCGTTCGGCGCGTAGTCGAGCGCGATGGTCACCTGCTCGCCCGCGCCGTCTCCGGCGCCTTCTCCGGAGCCGCCGCAACCGGCCAGCGCCACCGCCGCGCACGCGATCAGGGCGGCG
>CAIKSH010000350.1 GCA_903830015.1 uncultured Solirubrobacterales bacterium
CTGCACCGCAACCGGCAAGCTGACCGGCGCGACCGCCGATGTCGAGATGAAGGTCAACGACAACGACGAACTGACCACGGCCAGTGGCGCTGAACTCGGCACCGCGCTCGAGAAGGTCATCAACGCCGAGGGCTCCCAGGTCAGCCAGTAGCTGCCTGGGGCGCAGTGGGCGATGCCGGATTCGAACCGGCGACCCCCTGTGTGTAAAACAGGTGCTCTAACCAGCTGAGCTAACCGCCCGCAGAGATGATCGCAGGTCTCTGCGGGCGGCTCGGCGAAATGCGCCCGGCTGGATTCGAACCAGCGTCTGACCGATTATGAGTCGGGGGCTCTAACCGCTGAGCTACGGGCGCCCGCTGATTATTGCCGCGTCGGCCCGCTGAGCGCCATGCGGGGTGCACCGGGGCCCCGAGGGTCCCCGGTGGGCATCGCTCAGGGTCCCGTTGCCAGACCGGCCGCCAACGATCGGTAGAGCTCGCTGCCGGCCAGGTTCCCGCACTGGCTGAGGATCCACCACGCCCCGCACAGGTCCGAGGAGAGGATCGGTACGTCCGCCGACTGTCCAACCCGGTGGATCGCCGCGATGCTCCCCAGCCCCGTACCGGTCAGCATCACCGCGGCGCCAGCCTCCCGGTCGACCGCCTCGAGGTGGGCCACGACCTCGCCGGTTCGCGTCTCGTAGGCGCGGAACTTCTCGCCTTCGGCCAGGAAGCTTTCAACGTTGGTGACTGCGATTCCGGCCTGCTCCCAGTAGCGCACTGCGTCCTCGGTGAGCCATTCGGGGTAGGGAGAGACGAGGTGGATCCGGTCGATGTCGAGGGCCTTGAGCGCGTCATAAGAAGCAAGGCTCGTGGTCCGGACGGGCGCGCCCAGCCTTTCGGAGAGCGTTGCGCACAGCTCGCTGTCGCCTTCGACCCCAAGCCGGTAGTTGGGCCCGGTCATGGCGATCAGCGCGCAGGCGAGCTCCAGCCCGGCAAGCTCGTCAAGGGCGGTGGCGTAGGCCGGGACGTAACGGCGGTTTCTCTCCACGAGTTCCACGCCGGCAAAGACGGGGAGCCGGTCGCTGTAGACCCTTACGTCGTCTCCGAGCAGGGCGTCCAGCTCCGGCTCGGCGACCGGGTTTGATGGCGGCACCACCACGCCGACGCGGGTGAGATGGTCGCCGAGCCAGGCAAGCTCCCGCGGCTGGGCGCCGGCGGCCTGCCCTGCGTTGACTTCCCTGGAGATACAGCCCCCTTTGTGGCCTGGGCCACCGGTTTACACTGCCGCGGAGATCAGACCGCACGCCGAAAATACAGCGATCCGTCCCGGCCGGCACGACGACCGCCCGCACGCGGTCGTCGTTGGCGCCGGCCCGGTCGGAGCCCTCTCAGCACTCCTCCTCGCCCGCCGGGACGTTCGGGTGACGCTGGTCGAGCGCGGAACCGCACTCACCACTTCCTCGCACGCTTCGACCTTTCATCCGTCGACTCTCGACCTTCTTGCGCCGGAGGGAATTCGCCTGGATGAGGATCCCAGGGCGGTCCGGGTCTCCTGCATCCAGTGGCGAGAGAGCACCGGAGCGGTCCGCGCACAGCTGGACTACCGGCTTCTGGAGGGAATGACCCGTCACCCGTTTCGGCTGCACCTCGACCAGCAGGCGCTTCTCGACCGCCTCGCCTTGCTGCTCGCCGCCGATCCCCGGGTGGACTTTTTCCCCGGCCTGGCCGTCGAGGCGCTGGATCCGGCTGGTCCCTCGGTGACCGCCCTTTCGGCGGCCGGCGAGATGGTGACTTTCGGCGGCGACATCGTGGTCGGCTGCGACGGCGCCGGGTCAGCGGTCCGCTCGCTTGCGGGGATCGCCTTCCCCACCGACGACTATCCCACCGGGGCGGTCCGCGCCTACGTGCGGAGCGTGCCGGAGGACTCGCTGCCGTCGGCCGGGGAGCCGCTTTGCGCCCTCTGTTATTTCCGCGACAGGGGCGACGGCGTAAGCCTGCTGCGGATGCACGACGAGACCCGGCTGGTGGTGCGAACCACCGAGGAAAAGGAAGACGAGGTGCGAATCGCCGAGGCGCTCGCTGCCGCAACTCCCTGGTCGGCCGGTGAACTGGAGATCGACAGGGTTGACGGCTACCGGCTGCAGCGCGGCGTGGCAGACTCTTACATGCCCGAAAGCGGGCGGGTGCTGGTCCTCGGGGACGCAGCGCACCTCACCTCCACGGCAGGCGGGCTGAACATGAACTCAGGGATTCACGATGCATTCGCTCTCATGCCCGCAGTCGGGGACTGGCTGC
>CAIKSH010000351.1 GCA_903830015.1 uncultured Solirubrobacterales bacterium
GACGTCCTCGGGGACCCGGACAAGCGCAAGGAGTACGACCGCGGCGGGATGTTCGCCGGCGGCAACCCCTTCGCCGGCGCCGGCGGTCCCGGCGGGGCACCGTTCGACGCGGCCGGCTTCGGGGACATCTTCTCCCAGATGTTCGGCGGCGGCGCCGGGCCCACCCGCGCCGGTCGTCCGCGTCCCGAGCGCGGACGCGACCTGGAGGCCGAGGTAAACCTGGGCTTCGACCAGTCGCTGGCCGGCGTCCAGGTTCCGCTCACCCTCACCACTCCGGGCGACTGCGGCACCTGTCACGGCACCGGCGCCCGTCCGGGGACCTCGCCGAAGGTCTGCCCCAACTGCCAGGGGCGTGGCGTCGAGTCCGAGGGCCAGGGGCTCTTCTCGATCTCTCAGCCCTGCATGCTCTGCCACGGCACCGGAACGGTGATCGAGGATCCGTGCGGCACCTGTGGTGGCTCGGGCCAGGTAGAGAAGACCAAGAAGCTCAAGGTCAACATCCCGGCCGGGGTCAAGGAGGGCTCGCGCGTGCGAATCGCCGGCCGCGGCGAGCCGGGCCGCAACGGCGGCCCCGACGGCGACCTCTACGTCATCACCCACGTCTCGCCCTCGCCGGTCTTCCGCCGCAAGGGCGACAACGTCGAGGTCGAGGTCCCGCTCACCGTCACCGAGCAGCTGCTCGGTGCCGAGGTCGAGGTGCCGACGCTCGACGGGAAGAAGAAGCTCCGCGTTCCCGCCGGTACCCGCCACGGGACGGTCCAGCGCCTGCGCGGCGAGGGCCCACCCCGCCTGGGCAGCTCCGGCGCGCGGGGCGACATCCACTACCGCTTCGTGGTCGACGTTCCCAAGGAGCTGACCGACGAGCAGTCCGAGCTGGTGGAGAAGCTCTCGAAGACGATGAACGGATCCGACCCACGCGCCAGCCTCTTTGCCGCCGCCGGGAGGGGCGCCTGATGGCCGCCCGGCGCACCAGGCGCACCACCACGGTGACGGTGGAGTCCGGCCGCGGGGTCTTCATGATCTCGGTAGCCGCCGAGCTGGCCGAGATGCACCCCCAGACCCTGCGCATGTACGAGCAGCGCGGCCTGATCTGCCCCAAGCGCTCCCCCAAGGGCACCCGCCTCTACTCGCAGGAGGACGTCGACCGCCTGCGGCGCATCCAGGAGATGACCACCGAGCTGGGGCTGAACCTGGCCGGGGTGGAGCGGGTGCTGGCCCTCGAGGAGCAGCTCACCGCTGCCCAGCGCCAGCTCGAGGAGCTCGAGGGCGAGCTCGACGAGGCCCGCCGCACCCTGCGCGGGGAGCTGGTGCCGGTCAGCCGCACGTCGACCGCCGTGATCCGCGCCTCGGACATCCGCTAGAGCCCGAAAAGACCGCCGATTCAGGCCTTGAAGAATATATCTAAGTCTGATAGGCTTAGATCTGTATGAACCCAGACCGTTTTACCGTCAAGACCCAGGAGGCCCTGCAGGCCGCCCTTTCGCTGGCCGCCGCGCGCAACAACCCGCAGGCCACGCCTGAGCATCTCCTCGACGTCCTCCTCGAGCAGGAAGGCGGCGTCGTCGCGCCGGTCCTGCGCAAGCTCCAGGTCGACGAGGCCGGCGTCCGCCAGCAGGTCAACGCCGCGCTGGACGCCATGCCCACAGTCTCGGCCGGCGGCGAGCCGGCCGGCCCCTCCAGCGAGCTGGTCCAGAGCCTCCAGAAGTCCGAGAACTTCATGCGCGAGATGGGGGACGAGTACGTCTCCACCGAGCACCTCCTGCTCGCCCTCGCCGGCCAGGACACTCCGGCCGGCAACGCCCTGCGGGACGCCGGCGCCACCGACGAGCGCCTGAAGGAGGCGATCGGCCAGATCCGGGGGCCCCACAAGGTCACCGACCAGAACGCCGAGGACCGCTTCCAGTCGCTCGAGAAGTACGGCATCGACCTCACCGAGCGCGCCGCCGAAGGCCACCTCGACCCGGTGATCGGCCGCGACGACGAGATCCGCCGCGTGATCCAGGTCCTCTCCCGCCGCACCAAGAACAATCCGGTCCTCATCGGTGAGCCCGGCGTGGGCAAGACGGCCATCGCCGAGGGGCTCGCCCAGCGCATCGTCAGTGGCGACGTACCCGAGTCGCTGCGCGACCGGCGCGTCATCTCGCTGGACATCGGCGCGATGATCGCCGGCGCCAAGTACCGGGGCGAGTTCGAGGACCGCCTCAAGGCCGTGCTCAAGGAGATCTCCGAATCGAACGGCGAGATCATCCTCTTCATCGACGAGCTCCACACGATCGTCGGCGCCGGGGCCGCCGAGGGCGCCGTCGACGCCGCCAACCTGCTCAAGCCGATGCTCGCCCGCGGCGAGCTGCGCGCGGTCGGCGCCACCACGCTCGACGAGTACCGCAAGCACATCGAGAAGGACCCGGCCCTCGAGCGCCGCTTCCAGCCGGTCCAGGTGACCGAGCCGTCGGTCGAGGACACGATCGCCATCCTGCGCGGGCTGCGCGAGCGCTACGAGGTCCACCACGACGTCTCGATCAAGGACTCGGCCCTGATCGCCGCCGCCACCCTCTCGGACCGCTACATCTCCGACCGCTTCCTTCCGGACAAGGCGATCGACCTGATCGACGAGGCCGCCTCGCGCGTGCGGATCGAGATCGACTCGCTTCCCGAGGAGATC
>CAIKSH010000352.1 GCA_903830015.1 uncultured Solirubrobacterales bacterium
CCACGGCACCATCGACGGCCGCCCGGTCTGCGTCTTCAGCCAGGACTTCACCGTCTTCGGCGGCTCCCTCGGCGAGGTGATGGCCGAGAAGATGTGCAAGATCATGGACCTCGCGGCCAAGATCGGCTGCCCGGTGATCGGCATCAACGACTCCGGCGGCGCCCGGATCCAGGAGGGCGTCGTCTCGCTCGGCGCCTACGGCGATGTCTTTGTGCGAAACGTCCAGTGCTCGGGCGTGATCCCGCAGGTCAGCCTGATCATGGGCCCCTGCGCCGGCGGGGCCGTCTACTCCCCCGCCATCACCGACTTCATCCTGATGGTCAAGGAGACCTCACACATGTTCATCACCGGCCCCGACGTGATCAAGACGGTCACCGGCGAGGAGGTCGGCTTCGAGGAGCTGGGCGGCGCGATGACCCACAACTCCAAGTCCGGCGTGGCCCACCTGGCCGCCGACGACGAGGACCAGCTGCTCGAGGACACCCGCTACCTGATGGGCTTCCTGCCCCAGAACAACCTCGAGACCCCGCCGCGGATCGCCCCCACCGACGACCCGGACCGCATGGACCCGGAGCTCGACACGATGGTCCCCGACAACCCGAACAAGCCGTACGACATGCGGACGGTGATCAAGGCGGTGGTCGACGACGGCGAGTTCTTCGAGATCCATGAGCACTGGGCCAAGAACATCGTCTGCGGCTTTGCCCGCCTGGACGGCTATGCCGTCGGGGTGGTCGGCAACCAGCCGGCCCAGCTGGCCGGGGTGCTCGACATCGACGCCAGCTCCAAGGGCGCGCGCTTCGTGCGCACCTGCGACGCCTTCAACATCCCGCTGATCACCTTCACCGACGTCCCTGGCTTCCTGCCCGGCACCTCGCAGGAGTGGGGCGGGATCATCCGCCACGGCGCCAAGCTTCTCTACGCCTTCACCGAGGCGACGGTGCCGAAGATCACCGTGGTCACCCGCAAGGCCTACGGCGGCGCCTACGACGTCATGTCCTCCAAGCACCTGCTCGCCGACTTCAACTTCGCCTGGCCCCAGGCCGAGGTCGCGGTGATGGGCCCCGAGGGCGCGGTGAACATCATCTACCGCCGCGACCTGGCCGACTCCCCCACGCCCGACTCGCGCCGCGAGACCCTGATGGCCGACTACAAGGCCCGCTTTGCCAACCCGTACTCGGCGGCCGAGCGCGGCTACATCGACGACGTGATCGTCCCCCACGAGACGCGCCCGAAGGTGATCAACGCCCTCCAGACGCTGCTGACCAAGCGCGTCGATCAGCCCCGGCGCAAGCACGGGAACATTCCCCTGTGATGGCCCAGGGCGGCGTCACCCGGGTCAGCCCGGCCCCCGACGAGAAGGAGGCGGCGGCGATCGCCGCGGCGCTGGAGGCCTTCCGGCGCTCCTTCGCGGTGCCCGCCGATGAGGCAGGGCCGGCGATGAGCCCCTGGCTCCAGGCCGCCCTCCTGGACGGCGTAAACCACGCTCCACGGCCGACCGCGCCGTGGGGTTCCTGAGGGCTAACCTCCAGCGCCGATGTTCAACAAGATCCTGATCGCCAACCGGGGGGAGATCGCCATCCGCGTGATCCGGGCCTGCAAGGAGCTCGGCATCCCCACGGTCGCCGTCTACTCGGAGATCGACCGCGACGCCCTCCACGTGAAGGCCGCCGACGAGGCCTACCTGCTCGGCCCCGGGCCGGCCGCCGAGAGCTACCTGAACGTAGACCGAATCCTCGAGGTGATCCGCGAGTCCGGCGCCGACGCCGTCCACCCCGGCTACGGCTTCCTGGCCGAGAACGCCGACTTCGCCCGGCGCCTGGAGGAGGAGGGCGTGACCTTCATCGGGCCGCCGGCCTCGGCGATCGAGGCGATGGGCAGCAAGACCTCGGCCCGCGAGCTGATGGAGAAGGCCGGCGTGCCGATCGTCCCCGGCACCACCGAGACGGTCGAGACCCTCGAGGAGGCGGCGAAGATCGCCGAGAAGGAGATCGGCTACCCGGTCGCCGTCAAGGCCACCGGCGGTGGCGGCGGGAAGGGCTTCCGCGTGGCCCTCACGCCCGAGGAGTTGCCCGAGGCCTTCGAGGGCGCCTCCCGCGAGGGCGAGAAGTTCTTCAGCGACGGTCGGGTCTACCTTGAGCGCTACCTGCCCGACCCCCGCCACGTGGAGGTCCAGATCCTCGCCGACCGGCACGGCAACACGATCCACCTCGGCGAGCGCGACTGCTCGATCCAGCGCCGCCACCAGAAGCTGATCGAGGAGTCCCCGGCCCCCGAGTGGATTGTCGATCCCGAGCTACGGGCGAAGATCGGCGAGATCGGGGTCAATGCCGCCAAGGCGGTCGACTACGTCGGCGCCGGCACGATCGAGGGGCTCCTGCAGGACGGCGAGTACTTCTTCCTCGAGATGAACACCCGCGTGCAGGTTGAGCACTGCGTCACCGAGATGACCACCGGCGTGGACATCGTCAAGGAGGGGAGCCGCGCCGCCGCCGGCGAGCCGCTCTCCTACTCCCAGGACGACATCGAGCTCACCGGCCACGCGATCG
>CAIKSH010000353.1 GCA_903830015.1 uncultured Solirubrobacterales bacterium
GTGGATGTCGGTCTTGACCCCGCCCATGATGTAGTGCATTCCGGGCAGGATGACGATCGGCTCGCGGGTGATGTCCACGCCGGCGAAGTCCTTGCCGATGTTGACGATCTCGCGGAGCGCCTCGAGCGTGCGCTTGCGGGGCACGACGGTGATGTCGAGGTAGATACCCCGGCCGTCGGGGCCGACGCCGCGGCCCTCGTTGATCTCGGTCTGCTCGGCGCGGGAGACCACGTCGCGGGAGGCGAGCTCCATCTTGTTGGGCGCGTACTTCTCCATGAAGCGCTCGCCGTCGGAGTTGAGCAGGTGGGCGCCCTCGCCACGGGCGCCCTCGGTGATGAGAAAGCCGTTCTCGGCGAGCGTCGTCGGGTGGTACTGGATCATCTCCATGTCCATCAGCGGCGCGCCGGCCTGGTAGGCCTGGGCGATCCCGTCGCCGGTGCAGATCAGCGCATTGGTGGTGGGGGAGAAGCACTGGCCGGCGCCACCGGAGGCGAGGATCACGCTCTTGGCGGTGAAGGTCTCCATGTGGCCGTCGCGCACGTCGCGGGCCACCGCGCCGATGCATTCGCCGTCGCCGTCGACGATCAGCGAGGTGACGAACCACTCCTCGAAGCGGTCGATCACCTCGTGGTACTTCATGAGCTGTTCGTAGAGGACGTGGAGGAGGGCCTGGCCGGTGATGTCGGCGACGTAGGCGGTGCGCTTCATCGAGGCGCCGCCGAAGGCGCGCAGGTCCATCTCGCCCTTCTCGTTGCGGTGGAAGGTGACGCCGGCGTGCTCGAGCCACATCACCTCGGCCGGGGCCTCGCGGCACATGGCCTCGATGGCGTCCTGGTCGCCGAGGAAGTCCGAGCCCTTGACGGTGTCGTAGGCGTGCGAGCGCCAGTCGTCGGCCGGGTTGATGGCGGCGTTGATGCCGCCGGCGGCGGCCACCGAGTGCGAACGGACCGGGTGGACCTTGGAGAGGATGGCCACCGAGGCTCCGGCTTCGGCGGCGGCGATGGCGGCGCGCTGGCCGGCCAGGCCGGCTCCGATGATCAGAACGTCATGTTCGGGCATTCGCTCTTCTCTGCTCTTTCGTCGCGTTCGGCCGGCACCTGGGTGACCGGCCCCTGCATCGTATACGGGCGACAGGGCCTAAAGGCTCGCGCCAATGCCGATGGAAACGGGCGGGATTGTGCCGCCGCGCCCGGGCGGGCCGGGCCGGTGGCGCCTCAGTAACGCTGCGGCGGCGAGGTGGCCAGGGCGCGCAGCAGCTCGTCCTCGGTGACCACGCCGCAGAGCCGGTGGTCGGGATCGATCACCATCACGGCGCCGAGCCGGCGCAGGACCTCGAGGCCGAGCAGGTTCTCCACCGGGGTCTCGCGGGTGACCGCGCTGGCTTCGGCCTGGCCGGGGTCGAGGATGGCCCGGATCGGCTCTGCGCCCCGGCCGGCCTCGATCGCGGCGTCGACCTGCTCGGAGCGCACGATCCCCTCGAGCCGCCCGAGTTCGTCCACGACGGCAAACCACGGCCACGGGAACCGGCCGAAGAAATCGGTCCCGGCCTCGGCCACGGTCACCGTCGCCGGCATCGCCATCGGGGTCATGTCCATGATCTCGCCGGCGGTGATCCCCTCGAGCTGCTCGCTGTA
>CAIKSH010000354.1 GCA_903830015.1 uncultured Solirubrobacterales bacterium
CGAGGCCGCCGCGCGCGGCCGGGCCCCGGCGGCCACCAGCTCGCGCACCGCTTCGGCGGCGGCCTGCAGGTCGGCATCGGCCTGCGGCGCCGGGCCGACCACGAGCACGACCTCGCCCTTCGGCGGCCGGCCCTCGTAGCGCCCGGCCAGCTCGGCCGCGCTGCCCCGCACCGCCTCCTCGTGGAGCTTGCTGATCTCGCGGCAGACGGCTACCGGGCGCCCGGGATCGACCGCCGCCAGCGCGGCGAGCGTGGCCGGAAGGCGCCGCGGCGACTCGAAGGCGACCAGCGTCTCCGGCGCCGAGAACTCGCGCTCGAGCTCGGCCCGGCGCCGCGGCAGGAAGCCGGCAAAGCGCCAGCGGTCGGCCGGCAGGCCGGAGAGGACCAGGGCGGTGGTCACCGCGCTGGGGCCGGGGAGTACCTCCACGGGGAGCCCGGCCTCCAGGACCGCGCGGACGAGCACGAAGCCCGGGTCGCTGACCACCGGGGTGCCGGCGTCGCTGACCAGGGCCACCGTCTCGCCGGCCGCGATCCGCGCGACCAGCTTCGGGGCGGCGCGCCGCTCGCCGTGCTCGTCGCAGCGCACGCGCGGGGTCTCGATTCCGTGGCGCTCGCAGAGGACGGCGGTGGTGCGGGTGTCCTCGCAGGCGATCACGTCGGCGTCGCGAAGCGCCGAGACGGTCCGGGCGGTGATGTCCTCCAGGTTGCCGATCGGCGTCGGGCAGACGACCAGGCGCCCCGCCGGGGCCGGGCTCACTTCGGCGGAAGCTCCTCGAAGGCCAGGGTCGCGGCGCCGATGAGGCCGGCGTCGGCGCCGAACTCGGCCGGCACGATCCGCACGGCGCTGCGCATCGAGGGGAGCGCCTGGGTCTCCACCACCTCGCGCGCCGGCCCGAGAAGCAGGTCGCCGGCGGCCACCGCGCCGCCGCCGATGGCGATCACCTCCGGGTTGAAGATGTTGACCAGCGAGACCATCCCCAGGCCGAGCCGCTCGCCGACCAGGGCGATGGCGGCGATCGAGTCCTCGTCGCCGTCGTGGGCGAACTCGGTTACCAGGGCGCCGGTGATCTCCTGCCCGGCGGCCTGCGCCTGGCCGAGGGCCGAGTCAGGGTTGCGCTCGGCCGCGTCCTCCCCGGCGCGCCCGATCGCCCGGCCGGAGGCGTACCACTCGTAATGGCCGTGGCCCGGGCAGCGGCATGGCGGCCCGTCGATGTCGATCACCATGTGGCCGATCTCGGCCCCGCCGCCGGTGCTGCCGCGGACCATCTCGCCGTTGGCGACGATGCCGCCGCCGATCCCGGTCCCGACGGTGATCATCAGGGCGTCGCTGGCGCCGCGCGCCACCCCGTGGCGCCACTCGGCGAGCATGGTGCAGTTGCCGTCGTTGTCGATCACCACCGGGCGGTCGAGCCGCTCGGCCATCAGGGCCTGGAAGCGGACTCCCTCCAGCGGCAGGTGCGGCGAAGCGGCCACGATGCCCTCCGGGCGGTTGATGATCGCCGGAATACCGAAGCCGACCCCGAGCACCTCGCCCGGCGCCTCGGCCGCTGCCTCCTCGACGAGCTCGGCCAGCCGGTCGAGAAGCTCGGCCAGCGGCAGGTCGCCGGAGGGCCGCTGGGCGCGGTGATGGACGCCGAGAGACTCGTCCACCGCAGCCGCGAGCATCTTGGTGCCCCCCAGGTCGACTCCGATTACGCAGTTGGCCGCCACTGCCGCCACCATACCCAGCGATGGCCGAGGATTCACCGCTTCCCCCGGAGCCGCGCCGGCGCCGCCGGACGGAGAACACCGAGGGCGACTACCGGGTCTACCGGGCCGGCTCGCGCTCGGAGGCGCGGCCGCGCCGCCGGCCGCTTCCCCCGCGCGAGGGCCGGCGGCCGGTTGCCCCGCCCCCACCGCCCCCTCCCCCGCCCCGGCGCTCCCGCCGGGAACGCACTCCCCGCGAGCCGCGCGAGCGCCGGCGCCGGCGCTGGAGCTTCGGGCGGATC
>CAIKSH010000355.1 GCA_903830015.1 uncultured Solirubrobacterales bacterium
GCCATTCACACCGGTGAACGGCTGCGGTTACAGGGTCGCAGGTCAGGTTGCCGGCCTATCGGCTGCCTTGAGCTCGCCCCGCACGTGAACGATGCGCTGGATCGTAGTGATCACGCCCATCGCCGCAAGCACGTAGACGGCGGGCGCCAGGAGCGAGAAGTCGCCGAGCCCCAGGCCGTTGGCGAAAAGCAGCCCCACGGAGAGCACGGTCACCCGGGTGGCGCGGCTGCCGACCCCGACCTTGCACTCCACGCCGAGGGCCTCGGCCCGCGCCCGCGTGTAGCTCACCATCACCGAGGCCAGGATGGCCAGGGCGCAGGCCGCCGCCTCGATCCCCTTGCCGTCCTGGGCGAAGGTGAAGGCCACGGCGGCCAGGACGACCCCCTCCTCGATCCGGTCGAGCGTCGAATCCAGGAAGGCTCCGAACGGCGTTCCTTTTCCGGACATCCGCGAGTAGCGCCCGTCGAGCGTGTCGCAGACCGAGCCGACGATGTAGGCGACGCCGCCAAGTACGAACATCTCCTGCCAGACCAGGGCGGCGGAGACCAGGCAGAGGACCAGGCCGGTGATCGAGATGGCGTTCGGCGTGAGCCGGGACTCGATCAGCGCTTCGCGAACCGCCTCGCGGCGCTCGCCGGGGACGTGTTCGCTCATCAGGCCTGCACCTGGGCGGGGACCGCCGCCTCGGGCACCTCGGCCCCGCGGAGGCTCCACTCGGGCCGCAGCCGGCCCAGCCACGTGGCCCCGGCGCCGGCGATCCCGGCGGCCACCGCCCCGAGGACCGCGTCGGCGATGAAGTGGTTGCCGGTGACGATGATCACGAAGGTCACCAGCAGCGGGTAGACGGCCCAGAAGGCCTTGACCGCCCGGCGCCGGACCAGGAAGACCAGCGGCACGCCGATCATCAGCGAGAAGGCGACGTGCATCGAGGGCACGGCGGCGTAGGGGTTGAAGAGGGCGTTGCTCGTCGAGGCCGAGACCCCGGTGAAGGCGGCAACGCTGTCCACGAAGCCGAACTCGGGAAAAAAGCGCGGCGGGGCCACCGGCATGACGATGTAGACGACCAGCGCCATCAGCCAGGCGACCATGAAGGTGTTGCGCACGAAGTAGAAGCTGCGGTTGCGCCGGAAGTAGATCCACACCAGCGCGGCGAAGGTGACCGAGATCTGCGCGTTGAGGTAGATCCAGGAGGCCACGTCGGCCACCAGGCCGGTGCCCCCGAAGGCCTGCTGGATCGAGGGCTCGACGAAGATCCCGAGGTCCTGCTGGATCGAGATCAGCGTGCGGCCGTTCTCGAAGGCGGCGATCGCCGTCTGCGGGGTGTCGACCAGGCCGCGGACCACCGAGTAGATGACGTAGCCGGCGAAGACGAGGGCCACCTGCAGCGCCAGGTCGCCCCAGCCGCGGGGCAGGTGACGCCCAATGCGCCCGAAAAGGTTCCCTTTGGCCCCCATGGAGAGCGGCAGATGCTACCCGCTGGCGTCCGCCCGGAGAATCGGTGGAGGACCGCTTTCAGGAGGTGCCGTTGACGCAGCGCATGCCACGGCTGACTGCCCGCCCCGGCGCGAAGCGGGTGCCCACGCGAACCGTTCCGGGCCGCAGCGCGGCGACCCGGGTCCACCCGCCCGGGGCCCGGGACAGGCAGGCCGACCCGGAGACGACGGTGAAGTAGCTGGTCCAGCGCATGCGCACGATCATCGGCTTCGGCGAGCCTGTCCTCAGCGCGAACCCGTCGCGGCCCATCCAGGTGAGCCGGCCGGGGCCGCTGAGCAGGGGCCGCCGGTCCTGGAACTCGTAGACCTTCCAGTCGGCGTTAGACCACACCGGCTTGAGCCACGATGGCCGCGAGGCGATCACCTCGAGCTCGCGCCGGCTGCTCGGGTCGGGCGCGGCGTCGGGGACGGCCACGTAACGAACGGCGTTGTCGCTCAGCCAGCGCCGGTATTCGGCGGGGCTGAAGGGCCGCTCGTAGCGGTAGAAGAGCTCGCCGTACTTGGTGTCGAGCTGGGTCATCCAGCCGCGGGCCAGCGGGACGTTGGGAGCGAGGTAGGTCGCCTCCCAGTGTCCGCGGGTGAACGGGACCTCGACGCGGAACGGCTCGGGCCCGCGGGTGGCAAACCAGTCGATCAGCGGCTGGTGGAAGGCCTCGGCGGTCGATGGGTCGGAGGCGCCTTTGGCCGTCTCGCGGATCGGGCCCAGCGCCTGCCAGCCGACGATCGCCACGGCCAGCACGGCCAGGGCCCACGCGTACCGGGGCCGCTCGCTTCGGCTCAGGACGATGGCGGCGATCAGCGGCCCGGCGAAGAGGATCGCCAGCCGGCTGACGTTCTCCCCGAGCGGTGAGGGAATGAGCGCCGAGGCGATCACCGCCGGCACGTAGATCGCGGCGGCGATCTTCACCGGCCGCTGGTCTTCGCCGGCGACCAGGAAGAGGGCCACCCCCGCGGCGACCGGGATCGCGGTGTGAAGGAGCGGGTAGGGCTGCACACCGCCCTCGGGGAAGCCGAGGGCCAGGCCGAGGACCATGAGCCCGGCACCGCCGGCCATCAGGGCTGCCGCCCTGGAGCGGCCCGCCAGGAAGAGCGAGCCGGCGGCCAGGACCATGAACAGCCCGGCTACCGGGC